>NZ_JBFTNO010000164.1:0-7112 GCF_056397525.1 Arthrobacter sp. 05L45_2
GCCCGGCGGGGTCGTTGTCGAAGTTGAGCGGGAAGATGTCCTGGTACTTCTTCGGCGGGTTCTCGGCGTAGGCGATGCTGCCGTCGACCCGGGTGGTGAACCATTCCGGGTGGCTCTGCACCCAGGGGTGGTCCGGGGCGGCCTGCAGGGCCAGGTCCAGGGCGACTTCCAGTCCGAGTTCGCCGGCGCGGGCCACAAAGGCATCAAAATCCTCGAAGGTGCCCAGGTCCGGGTGGATGGCGTCGTGTCCGCCCTCTTTCGCACCGATCGCCCACGGGGAGCCGGGGTCGTGCGGACCGGCCAGCAGGGTGTTGTTCGGGCCCTTACGGTGCTGGGTGCCGATCGGGTGGATCGGCGGCATGTAGATGATGTCGAACCCCATGGCGGCGACGGCGTCCAGTCGCTTCGCTGCGGTCCGGAACGTTCCGGAGGTCCATTCGCCGGTTTCGTGGTTGCGGACAGCGCCCTCGGAGCGCGGGAAGAATTCGTACCAGGCGCCGCGCCCGGCGAGCTCACGCTCGACCAGCAGCGGATACGGCTCCGTGGCCGTCACCAGTTCCCGGATGGGCTGCCGGGCGATGACGCCGGCCACGGCCGGGCTGAAGCCGGCGGCGAGCCGCTCTTCGGGCGTCTTCGAGCCGTCGGAGAGTCCGACGACGGCGATCCGCAGCGTCCGCCGGTCGGCGGAGGGCCTGGTGGGGTCCTCGGACGCCTCGGTCAGCAGGGCAGCGCCCTCGGCCAGCATCAGTTCGACGTCGATGCCGGCTTCGACCTTGACCTCGGCGTTGTGGTGCCAGGTGCCGTAGCGGTCATGCCAGGCCTCAATGACGAAGGACCACCGGCCGGTGCCGGAGGGCGTCAGCCGGCCCTCCCAGCGATCGGTGCCCGCTCCCCGCTTCCCGCGGGGCGGCGCGAGCCGGACCCGTTGCCGCTCCTTGCCACGGGGATCCAGCAACACTGCGCTGACGCCCAGCATGTCGTGGCCCTCCCGGAACGCGGTGGCCCCCACGACGATGCTCTCGCCCTCTACAGCCTTGGCGGGAAACTTCCCGTCCTCGACCGCAGGCTGCACGGCAGTGATGGGAAACCTGCCGAATTTCAGGCCCTCGGTGATCAGGACCTTCGGCTTTTGCTTGGACACGGCACTGGTTCGCGAGTTAGTCGTCACAGGCTCGACGTTATCTACAAATGGGTCAGAATGCTAAGGCGGCTCACTTTTTTTCGGGTGATTCCCGGCGGCAATATGACATTTACCGGAAAGAAACCCAAAGCTGTTCCGGGGCCCGGAGATGTCCGTTAGTGTTTCGCAGGTGAAGGCTATCCGCAGGTTTACCGTCCGAACCGTTCTTCCCGAATCGATCCGGCCTTTGGCGCGGCTCGCCACCAACCTCCGCTGGTCGTGGCACCTCGAAACCCGGGAGCTTTTCGAGCAGCTGAACCCTGACGCGTGGGCCGAGAGCGCCCACGATCCCGTGACTTTTTTGGGCCTGGTCAGCAGGGAAGAACTGCAGCGCCTCGCGGCGGACCAGGACGTGGTGCGCCGGGTCCACGAAGCGGCCGCGGACCTGGACCGGTACCTGGAGCAGCCCCGCTGGTACCAGGGCCTGGGCGAGGACGCGCCCCGCTGCATCGCCTACTTCTCTCCCGAGTTCGGCATCACCGAGGTGCTGCCACAGTACTCCGGCGGCCTCGGCATCCTGGCGGGCGACCACCTAAAGGCCGCCTCGGACCTGGGTGTTCCGCTGATCGGCGTCGGCCTGCTGTACCAGGCGGGCTACTTCAAGCAGTCCCTGTCCCGGGACGCCTGGCAGCAGGAAACGTATCCGGTCCTGGACCCGGACGGCCTGCCGCTGACCCTGCTCCGCGAACCTGCTCCGGACGGCAACGGGCGGCCCATCCAGATTTCCCTGCCGCTCCCCCACGGCCGGCGCCTGCTGGCGCACGTGTGGCGCGCCGACGTCGGCCGCGTTCCGCTGCTGCTGCTCGATTCGAACGTGGCAGGCAACGACGACGCCGCCCGCGGCATCACCGACCGGCTCTACGGCGGCGGCGGGGATCACCGGCTGCAGCAGGAACTGCTGCTGGGCATGGGCGGAGTTAAGGCCCTGCGCGCCTTCCAGCGGCTCACCGGCGCTCCGGCCCCGGAGGTGTTCCACACCAACGAGGGCCACGCCGGCTTCCTGGGCGTCGAGCGCATCCAGGAACTGATGTCCGGCGAGCATCCGCTGAGCTGGGAAGAAGCCCTCACCGCGGGCCGGGCCTCGACCGTGTTCACCACCCACACCCCGGTCCCGGCCGGCATTGACCGCTTCGAGACTTCGCAGATCGAGCATTTCTTCACCGCCGGCCTGGCGCCCGATGTCCCGATCGGGAAGATCCTGGACCTTGGCCGGGAGGACTTCACCGACGGCAACCCCTTCGTCTTCAACATGGCCGTGATGGGTCTGCGCCTGGCGCAGCGGGCCAACGGCGTYGCGAAGCTGCACGGTGTGGTGTCCCGCGGGATGTTCTCCGCGCTCTGGCCCGGCTTCGACCACGCCGAGGTGCCGATCACCTCCGTGACCAACGGCGTTCACGTACCCACCTGGGTGGACCCCCGGGTGTCCCAGCTCGCGCGCACCCAGTTCGGCTCCGATGCCGAGACGGAGGGCCGCTGGGACCTGGCCTACAACGTCACGGACGAGGCCCTGTGGGCGCTCCGCCGCGAGATGCGGGTCTCCCTTGTTGAAGACGTCCGGCGACGCCTCCGGGCGGCCTGGAAGAAACGCGGCGCCGCGGACGCCGAGCTGTCCTGGACCGACTCGGTGCTTGATCCGGACGTCCTCACCATCGGGTTCGCGCGCCGTGTGCCGACCTACAAGCGGCTGACGCTGATGCTGCGCGACCCGGAGCGGCTCAAGGCCATGCTGCTGCACAAGACCCACCCGATCCAGCTGGTGATTGCGGGCAAGTCGCACCCGGCGGATGACGCCGGAAAGAAGATGATCCAGGACCTGGTCCGCTTCACCGACGATCCCGCCGTGCGGCACCGGATCGCGTTCCTGCCCAACTACGACATCGCCATGGCAAGGACGCTTTTCCCAGGCTGCGACGTGTGGCTCAACAACCCGCTCCGCCCGCTCGAGGCGTGCGGCACCTCCGGGATGAAGGCCGCCCTGAACGGCTCTCTCAATCTCTCCGTGCTGGACGGCTGGTGGGACGAGATGTACGACGGCGAGAACGGCTGGGCGATCCCGACGGCCAACAATGACGCCTCATCGGAGGAACGCGACGACATCGAAGCGTCGGCCCTCTATGAGCTGCTGGAGACGCAGGTGGCGCCGAAGTTCTACGGCCTCACCGTCTCCGACGGGGCCGGTGCCGCGGGCCCCTCCCAGTCCGGGCCGCAGGAGGTTCCCACCCACTGGGTCTCGATGATCAAACACACCATGGCGCACCTGGGCCCGGCCGTGTCGGCGGACCGGATGCTGCAGGACTACGTCAACGTCCTGTACCGGCCGGCGGCCATCGCCGGACGGCACGCGACGGCGGACGACTTCGCCGAGGCCAAGGCCCTGGCCGCCTGGTCCTCACAGGTCCGCGAGGCGTGGCCGCAGATCCAGGTGGAACACGTCGACTCCGTGGGCGTCTCCGAGGACCCTCAGATCGGCGACAACCTGCAGGTAAACGCCTACGTGGCACTCCACACGCTGCGGCCGGAGGACGTGGCGGTGGAGGTGGCGTACGGCCGAGCCGAGGACAGCGATGAGCTGACGGACATTACCGTGGCGGAGCTGCAGGCCGTGGAGGACCTCGGCAAGGGCCGCTACCTGTTCAGCGGGACCCTGGTGATCGACCGGTCCGGGTCCTTCGGGTACACCGTCCGGGTGCTGCCGAAGCACGAGGGGCTGGCGTCGAAGGCCGAACTGGGTTTGATTGTCAACGCCTGATTCTCTACCTCCTCACTGGCTGCTCCGCTAAACGGCCATGCTCCGCGTGCTCGCTCGTTCCTCGCTTAGACGCACGCTTCCGCATGACCGGTTAGCGGGACGCTTAGAGGCAGACTGCTATGACCTTTAGGTCTTTGCCGGCGTAGCGTTCTGCGTCCTGGAGGATTTCGCAGACTATGCCGAAGGCGCGGTCACTGCGGAATGCGGCGGGGACTTGCCAGATGACCGTGGCCGGCGGCTGGGCGTCGTCGCTGACCGCGTCGGCGAAGTCGTGGAGCGAGTCGTTGAGGGCGTCCAGGTTCGCGCCGTAGTGGCCGGGGAAAGCGAGCGCCTCGCCGAAGGCCTGCAGGACGTCTTTCCGGGTGGCCGCGGGTGGAACCACGAAAGCCCGGCGGCCGGCGTCGTCTACTTGCGCCTGCAGCTCATCGAGCGTCCAGGTGTCTCCGGAGAAGAATTTCATGGCGCCCTTACTTGTTTTCGGCGATAAATTTGAATGATTCGTAGTGGTCAGCGGTGTAGTACTTTTCGCCGGCCGCGCCCGTGACGATCCGCCGGGCGCCGCGGTCCGACTCCCCCGGCGTCCGCACGGTGAATTCCCGGTAATACCCCGATGATTTCCGCGGCAAAATTCTTTCGAAGTTTCCGAACGGAACGTTATCCCGGGAATAGGGGTACGGCCCGCCACGGGCGATCAGGGCGAGGGTCTTCCGGGCCTCCGGAGGCAGGTCGGAGGCCCTGATTTCGGGCAGCTGCGATGGATTGGCGACGCCGGAAACGGTGGCTCCCGCTCCGGGGTTGCCCGGGGAGGCCGCGGCGGGACCCGGTCCGGGCTGGGACGGCCCTGCCTGCGGGAGTCCGCCCAGCACAAAGGCCAGCAGCACAAGGCCCGCCAGCACGGCGAGCAGGCCGGCCAGCCGTCGGGCGTTCATTGGTGCTGTCCCATGTGCATGCTGCGGGCCGTCAGACGCGGTAGATGCTGATGGTGTTGGCCTGGACCACGTCACGCTCGCCGGCGGCGATGCGGACCCCCTGGCGGCGGTCATGGAGCTCAGAGGTGGTCAGGCGGAGCTCGTACAGCCGGTGACCGGCGCCGTCGTCGGCCGGGATCGAGGGGAGGGTGACCTTGATGTCCTGGGCGCTGCCGTTGATGACCACCAGTCCGTCGACGCGGCCGTCGTCGGATCCCAGCAGGAGCTGGACCACCCGGTGGCCCGGGTCCTGCCAGCGTTCGCCGGACATCGGTTCGCCGTTGACGTCGAACCAGTGGAAGTAGGACTGCTGGTCCCGGGCCGGGTAATCGTGCGGCTGGCCGGCCAGGAACTCCTTGCGCAGCCGGATCACGCGCTTGGTGCTGCGCAGCATGGCGTGTGATTCCGGCGTGCTGGTCCAGTCGATCCAGGTGATGGGGTTGTCCTGGCAATACGCGTTGTTATTGCCCTGCTGGCTGCGGCCGATCTCGTCGCCGGCCGTGACCATGGGCACGCCCTGCGAGATCATCAGTGAGGCCATCAGGTTTCGGCTGGTCTGGGCGCGCCGGGCCAGGACGTCCTCGTCCTCCGTGCGCCCTTCGAAACCATGGTTGTAGCTGCGGTTGTCCCCGTGACCGTCCCGGTTCTGTTCCCCGTTGGCCTCGTTGTGCTTGCGGTCGTAGGAGACGAGGTCCGCCAGGGTGAAGCCGTCGTGCGCGGTGATGAAGTTGACCGAGGCCAGCCGGCTCCGGCCCGAGGCCGCGAACAAGGCCGCGGAACCGGAGAGCGCATCCGCGAGCCGCGCCACCGAGCCGCCCTGMCCGCCGGCKTCGATTGCTGCACGGTCGGCCAGCCAGAACGTCCGGACGGCGTCGCGGAAGTGATCGTTCCAGTCCACCCAGCCGGCCGGGAAGCGGCCCGTCTGCCAGCCGCCGTAGCCGACGTCCCACGGTTCGGCGATGAGCTTGGTCTCGGACAGGACCGGGTCCGCGGCGATCGCGACCAGGAAGGGGTGCCGGGGGTCGAACTCGTTGTTGGCGTTACGGCAGAGCGTGACGGCGAGGTCGAACCGGAAGCCGTCGATGTGGAACTCGTTCACCCAGTACCGCAGGGAGTCCAGGACCAGCTGCACCACCCGGGGTTCGCCGAAATTCAGCGAGTTGCCGCAGCCGGTGGTGTCCACGTATTTGCCGTTGCCGTCGTGGCGGTAGTACTCCAGCTCGCCCAGCCCGCGGAAGCTCAGGGTCGGCCCGTCGGGACCGCCTTCGGCCGTGTGGTTGTAGACGACGTCGAGGATCACCTCGAGGCCGGCAGCATGCAGSAGTTTCACCATGCCCTTGAACTCGTCCTGCACGGCGTGGGGTCCGGCGTCGCGGGCGGCCTGGGTGGCGTACCCGGGGTGCGGGGCAAAGAAGGCGGCCGTGTTGTAGCCCCAGTAGTTGGGCAGGCCGAGGTTCTGCAGGTGCAGCTCGTCCACATGGAAGTGGACGGGCAGGAGCTGGACGGCGGTGATCCCCAGCGCGATCAGGTGTTCGACCATGGCAGGGTGCGCCATCCCGGCGTAGGTTCCCTGGAGGTGCTCCGGAATATCCGGGTGCAGCATGGTCTGGCCGCGGACGTGGGCCTCGTAGATGATGCTGTTACGCCACGGGGTTCGCGGCAGATGGTCCGCGCCCCAGTCGAAGTCGCCGGCCATCCGCACGCTGGTGGTGAAACCGTCGCGCTCGTCCACGCCGCGGCCGTAAGGGTCCAGCAGCAGCGGCTGCACGCCGTCGGCGTCGAAATCCATGGTGGGGACGGACAGCGGCAGGGCGTCCCCCTCCGGCGGGACGCGCAGTCCGTAGCGCGAGCCGGCGGGCATTCCTTCGACGATGCCGTGGTGGACACCGTCCGTGACGTTGGGCAGGGTTTCCAGCTGCCAGGTGCCACCGGGGGCCTGGTAGGCGATGTCCAGGCTGGCCGCTCCCGGTGCGTAGACCGCCACGTTGGCGAAGGCACCCCGAGGGTCGTCCGCCGCCGGGTTGCCCGTGCGGGGGACGCTGACGCCGAGCGGAAAAGGCCGGGAGGCGTCTACGGTGGTAGCGGAATCAACAAAGGACTTGACCATCGCTTAAAGCTTAGCGGCGGATGACCAAAGGTCCGCTTTTCCACCGCCATACGTCGCGGATTGCGCCGGCCTCTTCCCTGCCGAGTGGGGCGCGGGCCGGGATTGCGC
>NZ_JBFTNO010000165.1:0-7104 GCF_056397525.1 Arthrobacter sp. 05L45_2
TCCGTGGATCGCGGGCGGGAGGTGACCCCGCGTTGGCTGGAGAATGTTTAGTCCAGGTAGTCGCGCAGGACCTGTGAGCGCGACGGGTGCCGCAGCTTGGACATGGTCTTGGATTCGATCTGGCGGATGCGTTCGCGCGTGACGCCGTAGACCTTGCCGATTTCGTCTAAAGTCTTCGGCTGTCCGTCGGTCAGCCCGAACCGCATGGCAACGACGCCGGCCTCGCGCTCGGAGAGCGTGTCCAGGACCGAGTGCAGCTGCTCCTGCAGGAGGGTGAAGCTCACCGCGTCGGCCGGGACCACGGCCTCGGAGTCCTCGATGAGGTCACCGAATTCGGAGTCGCCGTCCTCGCCCAGCGGGGTGTGGAGCGAGATCGGTTCGCGGCCGTACTTCTGGACTTCGACGACCTTTTCCGGGGTCATGTCCAGCTCGAGGGCCAGCTCTTCCGGCGTGGGTTCGCGGCCGAGGTCCTGCAGCATCTGGCGCTGGACGCGGGCCAGCTTGTTGATGACTTCGACCATGTGCACCGGGATACGGATGGTGCGGGCCTGGTCGGCCATAGCGCGGGTGATCGCCTGGCGGATCCACCAGGTGGCGTAGGTGGAGAACTTGAAGCCCTTGGTGTAGTCGAACTTCTCGACTGCACGGATCAGGCCCAGGTTGCCTTCCTGGATGAGGTCCAGGAACAGCATGCCGCGGCCGGTGTAGCGCTTGGCGAGCGAGACCACCAGGCGGAGGTTGGCCTCCAGGAGGTGGTTCTTGGCGCGCTTGCCGTCGTGGATGACGAACTCGAGCTCACGCTTGAGCTTGGGTTCCATGGAGCCGTCGTCGGCCGCGATCTTCTCTTCGGCGAACAGGCCGGCCTCGATGCGGAGGGCCAGGTCAACTTCCTGCTCGGCGTTCAGCAGGGCGACCTTGCCGATCTGCTTCAGGTAGTCCTTGACGGGGTCGGCCGTGGCGCCGGCGGACATAACCTGCTGCACGGGGGCGTCGTCGTCGTCGGCGTCTGAGTAGACGAAGCCGGAGCCGGTGGTGGCGGTCGCGGACTTGCCTGCGGCCTCGTCACCGTCCTCCGTCAGCTCGGCGGCGTCGGGGGCCGCCTCATCGAGGTCCTCATCGGCGTCGACGTCGTCGGAGTCCTCATCGCGGGACTTGTTTGCGGCTTCTGCCGCGGCTTTGGCGCCGGGCTTGGGCCCGCGCTTCTTGGGCTCAGGCTTGGCGACTGCCGAGTCGGTGTCATCGCCCGCTGCGGAGGCTGCGTCTTTTGCTGCCTTGTTGGCTGCACGCGTGGCGGCACGCTTGGCGTTAGCCGCGGCCTTCTTCTCCTCGGGAGACAATACGGCCTGGTCGGCGGGTTCCTTCTTCGCGGAAGACGGGGTCACAGAAAACCTTTCTAGCGGCGGTCTGTGGAATCACCATACGGGCAACACCACTATGACCCTGTCAAGTCCGCGTTTGACATCAGGCGCAAATCACGTCCGGCAGGGCCACTTAGTAGAACTGCCGGGGCGACCGTAATGTTCCCTGTTTCCAAGGTTCGCTACACGCACTCGATACACGGACCCAACCGGGTCTCGCCAACCATTGTCTCACGATTTTCCGGATCGGGCCCTCGGGCCTCCCGCCATGATGGAATATAAGCGCCCGGCTCAGGCGGCATCGGGGTCGAACTTCTGCCAGGCGGCCTCCTTCCGCCGCGCCCATCCGCACAGCGTTCCCCGGCGGCCGAGCTCGGCCAGCAGTTCCGCCAGGCGGTACCCGGGCAGCTCCGCGACGGCGCCGGCGAAGAGGGCGTCCGCGAAGGATCCCCGGCCCCGGCACCATTCGATCCATCCCCGGGCGGTGAGGGCCGCGGCGCGGGCTTCTCCCCCGCCGCTGTTGCCCAGCCGGACCAGGGTCCCCTCAAGGTGAGCCAGCCGGGTCCAGTCGGGTACCCGGGGCTGGAGCCCGAGGAGCACATCCCCGTAGCCGGGCGGGTCCATTCGCCGCGCTGCGGCCCCGGCGGGCGCATCGCGCGGCGCCGCCATGGCCTCCGGGAATCCCGTGAAATCCGGTGCCGGGACTGGCCGGCCGGGGCCCGCATCGAACATGCCGAACTGCTCGGCACCGGCTTCGGCGGCATCACGCCCGGCCGCGGCCATCACCAGGACCGCGTCACGCCAAGCCGCGACGCACAACGTGGCCCGAAGGTATCCGGCGAGCCCCGCCGGCAGCGCGGGCGGGATCGCCGACAGCTCGGCCCCGCCACCAAGAACGCGCTGCCACATATCCAGTACGGCACCGAACTGCGCACGGTCCCGCCATCTTCCTGAGAACTCCCGCGACCACCGGTCCTCGGCCGCCAGTTCCTCCGGGTCGTCCGCGGGCGGGTGGGCCCGTACGGACGTGCCGGGCGCCGCCCCGATGCTGCTGCCCCGGAAAACCATCTCGGCGTTGAGGAGGCTGTTCCGGATGTCCTCGACGGGCCGCCCCGGCGGGGTGCAGCACGAGGGGTCCGTGCAGAAGGCGTTGCGCCAGTACCGCTCGCCGACCACCCAGGCGTCCCGGACAGGGAGCCCGGCCCGGCCGAGGGTTCGGTCGAGTGCCCGAAGGAGCCGGTCCAGCGCCGCGGCATCGGGACGGTCCCCGCCGTCGTTGTCTGGAGCATCCCCGGCCTCGTCCGCAATACCGTCAGTTGACGTGCTGCCGGGCGCGCCTTCAAAGACAGCCAGCAGGCTGCCGTCGGCGTCCTCATCCGCCACCAGGTAGTCGCGGACCGTCCTGGCAAAGGCGGCCGGGCCGCCGCCCCGGCAGCGCGAGGCCGGCGGGAGGTCGACGCGCAGTGTTGCCCCCAGGCGATTGCCCTGCAGGGTCATGGCGACCAGGCTGTTGGCCGGCCAGTAGCCGAGGGAATGCGGAATGAACCCAAGGATGTCCTCGGGGCCGCTGATCTTCAGATGGTCGGGAGCTGTCATAGGGCCAGCCTCGTCCGGGCCGGCCGGCCGCGTTAGCCCGGAGCTGCCGTATGTGGACAACCGCCCTCACAGAACGAGAGGGAGCAACACGGCCAGCGCCCAGGCGCGCCCGCGCCAGTACACCGAGTCAGGGTGTGCGGCGGCGTTCCGCGGCAACCCGGCGTTGCTCGGCCAAGGCCTTCAGCAGCGGCGGGACAACGACACCCTGCGCCGCCATCTGCCGGCGCACCTTGCGCCGGATGATGAGGATGGCCACGGCGCCCCCGCCGAGGATCAGGAACTGCACACTCAGCGCGATCCGGAAGGCGTCCAGGCTGTAGAGTCCCTCGGGCGAGAATCCGCCCAGGTGCAACGCGTCGAGGGAGAGCCCGATCAGGAAGATGGACATCAGGGCCGCGATGAAGCCACCCACGTTCACAATGCCGGTGGCCGTCCCGATCCGGTGCGCCGGGTTGAAGGTCCGGGCGAAGTCGAAGCCGATCATCGAGCCGGGCCCGCCGATGGCCAGCACCACCACCAGGCCGGCCAGCAGCCAGAGCGGAGACCGGCCGGGCTGGAGCAGCACCGCGGCCCACGCGGCGGCCGTGGCGGCGGAGATCAGCAGCACCATGGTGGAGCGCCGCAGCGGGTGCCTGGCCACGAACCGGCCCATCAACGGTCCGGCCGCGATCGCCGCAGCCACGTAGAGCGCCATCAGCGCGGACACGGTGGCCGGGCTGAGTTTCTGGGCCGAGATCAGGAACGGGTAACCCCAGGTCATGGCGAAGACGGTGCCGCTGAACTGGACGGTGAAGTGGCTCCACAGGCCCAGCCGGGTGCCGGGCTGCCGCCACGCCCGGGCCAGGGAGACGCCGGTGGCGCGCAGGCCTTGGGACGGTTCCGGCGCGGGGTGGCCCGGCGGCAGGTCCTGCAGCAGCAGGACCACCAGCACGACGGCGAGCCCTGACATTCCCGCCAGGGTCAGGAAGGCCGGGGTCCAGCCGGCTGAGTGCAGGATCAAGGCGAACGGCACCACGCTGAACAGCTGTCCGAGCTGGCCCGACATGCCGGTCAGCTGGGTGAGCAGCGGCACGCGGGAAGGCGCGAACCACAGCGGGAGCAACCGGATCACGGCGATGAAGGTCATGGCGTCGCCGGCGCCGACGAGGACCCGGCCCAGGACGCCGCCGGGGATGCCCTCGGCGAAAGCGAGTTGCAGTTGGCCGAGACCCATCAGCAGGGCGCCCCCGGCAATCATGGCGCGGGAGCCGAACCGGTCCACCAGCACACCGACCGGGATCTGCAGGCCGGCGTAGACCAGCAGTTGCAGGACGGTGAAGAAGGAAATTTCGGCGGCACTGGCGTGGAACCGTGCGGTGGCTTCCAGGCCCACCACGCCAAAGGAGGTGCGCTGGCTCACAGCCACCAGATACGCGAAGACCCCGACGATCCAGATCAGCCAGGCGCGGGGGGAAGTCACTCCCCTATTATGCCCCGCGCGTCATAAATAGTATTTATTCGCCGGGATCTTTACGGGCAAGGTACGCCTCAACAGCGGCACCGAGCGCGTCGGCGTTCGGCAGTTGGTCGTTCTCGTCCGCCAGCAGGGACCGGCGGACGGTTCCTTCGGCCTTCTCGTCGTAGCGGGTTTCCAGCCGGGAGACCACCTGCTGCACTTCTTCGGAGGCGTTGATCTGTTCGGCGATCTGGCGGCCGACTTCCCGTCCGGCCTCCCGGAGCCGGTCTGTCGGCAGCATCAGCGCGGTAGCCGCGCCCAGGTATTCCAGGCCCGCGACGGCGGCGGTGGGGTACTCGGCTTCGGCCAGGTAATGCGGGACGTGGATGACGTAGCCGGCGATGTTGCGTCCCGCCTCGACCAGTCGCAGTTCGAGGAGATGGCCGACGGCGGAGGGAACTTCCACGGTGGGCTTCCAGACCGAGATTCCCTCGATCAGCTCCGGCCGGTTGCCGTGGACCGTCACCCCGACCGGGCGGGTGTGCGGCACCGGCATGGGGATGGAGTGGATCCAGGCCGCAATGTTGACGTCCAGTTCCTTCACGATGCCCACCACGGCGCGGGCAAACCGTTCCCATTGCAGGTCCGGCTCGGACCCGGCCAGCAGCAGGAACGGATTCCCCAGGCCGTCCGTCAGCCGGTACAGTGCCAGCCGCGGGGCCTGGTAGTCCTGCAGGTGGTCTTCGACGAAGCTCACCTGCGGGCGCCGGGACCGGTAGTCCATCAGCTGGTCGGCATCGAACTCGGCGACGAGTTCGGAATCCAGGGTGTCAAGCAGTTCCGCGGTGATCTGGCTGACCACGTGGCCCGCGTCCGCGAAGCCGGTAAAACCCATCAGCAGGTTCAGCCCGCGCAGTTCGGGGCTGCGGAACAGCGCGTCATCACGGACGTAGAGCGTTTCAGGGTCCAGCAGGGAGCCGGAAATCCGTTCCATCACGACGTGTTCCTCTCTCGGTAGCAAAGGGGGCGGCAGTGCCGCCGCGGCGGGCACCGTGGCCGCTGCGGGCCGTGTGCCGATACCACCTACAACGCGCGGCCAGCCGGGGTAATTCCTGCCCCAACTGTGTGCCAGCTCTCATTAAATTGAACTCCGGCACCGGGGAGAGACTACGATCGGAACTGGCCTTACAGCTGGCCTTGCAGACACCGGGATGCGTGCAACGCCGACGGTGGCGCAGGTACCCATGGCAGGGCGCCAAACATGCAGTTCCTGCCGAAATATCATAGAGAATTGAGGACTGTCCTCGTGGTCAAGAATACCGAAGTCAAACTGAGCGCGGTCAGCGGAGACCTGAAAAAGTCCCCGTCCGATGCCCTCGTCGTTGGCGTGGGACAGGGCACCGACGGCCCCGTCCTGCTGGAAAACCCGCTCACGGCCAAGGCAGCGGAGGCGCTGGCCGAATCCCTCAGCGTCCTCGGCCTGACCGGCGCCGCAGACCAGGCACACCGCCTTCCGGGCCTGCCTGAGGCCGGCGCATCCGTCCTGGTCCTCGCCGGTGTTGGCAAGGTCTCCGCGGGCACCCCCATCGCGGAAGAGGCCCTGCGCCGCGCGGCCGGCTCGGCTGTGCGCCAGCTTGCCGGCGTCGCCACCGTCACCCTTGCGCTTCCGACGCCGGACCTCGCCGCCGTCGCCGCCGTCGCCGAGGGCGCCGCCATGGGCGCGTACTCCTTCAATGAGTACCGTTCCACCAAGGACGGCCTCAARGAYCCGGTCAAGARYGTCCGSATCCTCACYGACTTCGCCRCGGACAAGGCGCTTGCGCCCGTCCTGGAGCGCGCCTCCCTCATCGGCAAGGCCGTCAACGCAACCCGCTCCCTGGTAAACCAGCCGCCGAGCCACCTCTACCCCGAGACGTTCGCCGACGCCGCCAAGGAACTCGCCAAGGGCCTGCCGGTCAAGGTGACGGTCTGGGACGAGAAGCGCCTGGAGAAGGACGGCTACGGCGGCATCCTCGGCGTGGGCAAGGGCTCCACCCGGCAGCCGCGCCTGGTCAAGGTCGAATACGCCCCCGCCAAGGCCACCGCAAAGATTGCCCTCGTAGGCAAGGGCATCACCTTCGACACCGGCGGAATCTCGCTGAAGCCGCACCTCGGCATGGGCGAGATGAAGAGCGACATGGCCGGTGCCGCCGTCGTGCTCAACACCGTCCTGGCCCTCGCCGAACTGGGCCTGCCGGTCAAGGCCACTGCGTGGCTGTGCATCGCCGAGAACATGCCTTCCGGTGCCGCCCAGCGCCCCGCTGACGTCCTGACCATCTTCGGCGGCAAGACCGTCGAGGTCCTGAACACCGACGCCGAAGGCCGGCTGGTCATGGCGGACGGCATCGTCGCGGCCAGCCAGGAATACCCGGACGCGATCATCGACGTCGCCACCCTCACCGGCGCGCAGCTGATCGCCCTTGGCGACCGCACCGCCGGCGTGATGGGTTCGGATTCGGTCACCAGCGCACTGAAGGCCGCCGCGGACCGCGCCGGCGAGCTGGTGTGGCCGATGCCGCTGCCCGAGGAACTGCGCCCCAGCCTGGACTCGCAGGTGGCGGACATCGCCAACATCGGCGAACGCCACGGCGGCATGATGACCGCGGCGGTGTTCCTGCGCGAGTTCGTCGGCAAGGGCAAGGACGGCGAGCAGATCCCGTGGGCCCACATCGACAT
>NZ_JBFTNO010000166.1:0-7103 GCF_056397525.1 Arthrobacter sp. 05L45_2
GGTCCGCGAAACCGCCCTGGGTGAACGCCCGGATCAGGTTCAGGGTGGACGCGGACGTGTGGTACGCCTTGAGCATCCGGCTGGCGTCGTGGGCGCGGGACTCCGGGGTGAAGTCATAGCCGTTGACGATGTCGCCGCGGTACGCCGGCAGTGTGACGCCGTCGCGCGTTTCATCGTTCGAGGACCGCGGCTTGGCGAACTGGCCAGCCATGCGGCCCATCTTGATCACGGGCATCGCGGCACCGTAGGTCAGGACCACCGCCATCTGCAGGATGGTCTTGACCCGGGCACTGATCTTGTCAGCCGTGGCGGCCTCAAAGGTCTCCGCGCAATCACCGCCCTGCAGCAGGAACGCCTTGCCCTGCGCGGCCGCGGCGAGCCGTTCACGAAGAATGTCCACCTCGCCGGCGAAGACCAGCGGCGGCAGCACGGAGAGTTCCTTGACCGAGGCGCCAAAGACGTCAGGATCGGACCAAGTGGGCTGCTGCGAGGCGGGCAGCTCCCGCCAGTTGTCCAGCCCCGGATAGTTGGCGGCGCCGCTCTGGGCCGTGCTGGTGAATGCCGTGCTGGTGAAGGGCGAGCCCGTCAGGGCACTGGCAGCCGGCTGGGAGTTGTGCAGGGACGTCGAGGGTGCAGATAGCTCAGTCACCCTCTAAGGATAGTTGTCCCGGCCCCGAACGGCCCGCCCGCCGTCATTGACTGCCGGGCATCCGTCACACAGCCCAGTCACACAGCCCAGTTACGCAGTCCAGTTACGCAGTCCAGTTACGCAGTCCAGTTACGCAGTCCGTTACGCAGTCCCGGGCGCCCCGGGGCCTTCGGGCGCTTCGGGTGCATCCGCTTCCTGCGCGGGACCGGCTTCCGGCGCCCCGCCGGTCTTTCCGGCCAGCCGCAGTTTGACGACGGCGGCGTACTCGTCCACGTATTCCTGGCCGGAGAGCCGCATGAGTTCGTACATGATTTCGTCAGTGACCGACCGCTGGATCAGCCGGTCGTCCTCCATGCCGTAGTAGCGGCTGAAGTCGAGGGGCTCGCCAAAGATCATCCCGATCCGCCGGATGTTCGGCACGCGTTTGCCGATGGGCTGGACCTTGTCGGTGCCGATCATCGCGACCGGAATCACCGGAACCCGGGCCTGCAGCGCGAGCCGGGCCACCCCGACTTTTCCGCGGTACAGGCGGGCGTCCGGGCTGCGCGTTCCCTCGGGGTAGATGCCTAGGAGCGAGCCGTTCTTCAGCACGTCCATGCCGGCGTCCAGGGACCGTGCGGAGGCCGCACCGCCGGACCGGTCCATAGGCAGCTGGTTGGTCAAGCGAAAGAACGCAGCCGTCAGTTTGCCTTTAACGCCCTTGCCCGTGAAGTACTCGGACTTGGCCAGGAACACCACGGGCCGGGGCACCATCAGCGGCATAAAAATGGAGTCGGAAAAGGAGAGGTGGTTGGAGGCCAGGATCGCGGCGCCCTGGGCCGGAACGTTGTCCAGGCCCTTCACCCACGGCCGGAACAACAGCTTCAGGACCGGCCCAAGGACGAACGTCTTCATGAACCAATAAAACACGTGGTGGACCTCTCCGGCAGGCGTCTGGCCGGCCCTTCTGCGGGACCGGCCGGGACTTCAATGACACCCTACTCTAGTGAGTTTTGTCGCGAACAGTGACACGATGGGCACATGAGCGAAAGCAGCACTCCGATGACGCCTGCCGCTTTCACCTACCCCGGCCACGGCGCCAACGCGGCCACCGGCGTGGCGATCTGCCACGGCTTCACGGGCAGCCCCCTGAGTGTGCTGCCCTGGGCCGAGCACCTCGCCGCACAGGGCTTCGCGGTCTCTGTCCCGCTGCTCCCCGGACATGGAACCGACTGGCGCGACCTCGCCCGGCACGGCTGGCAGGACTGGTACGGCGCTTTCGAGGCCGCGTACCTTGACCTGGCCGCCGGCACCCGCTCCTGTTTCGTGGCCGGGCTGTCCATGGGTGGGACCATCGCCCTGCGCACCGCGGCACGGCACCGGGTCGCCGGGGCCGCCGTCGTCAATCCGGGACTGAGCTTCTACGACCGCCGGGTACGGTACATCGGGCTGCTCAAGTACCTCCAGCGCACCACCGTCCCGCTCCAGGAAACGGAGTCGACGGCAGCGAGCACCCAGGATGGCGACTACTCCCTGACGCCCCTGGCGGCCGTCCACCAGTTACGCAAGCTCTTCACCGCAACGCTGCGCGAGCTGCCCGCCGTCGACGCCCCCACCCTGGTGTTCAAGTCCGACGTCGATGCCGTGGTGCCGCCGTCCTCGCTGGCGCTGCTCCGGCAGCGCCTCGGCTCACGGGATCTGACCGTGGTCCCGCTGCCGGCCAGCGGCCACGTTGCCACCCTCGACGTCGATGCCCCCACGATCTTTGAACTGTCCGCCAGCTTCTTCCAGGCGCACGCCGCCGCGCCGGGCGCCCCCACCGCACCCACCCAGCCCCAACTGACGGAGCAGCCATGAGCACAGCCCCCGACCACTCGCCGTTCAGCAGCCCGTTCACGGGTTCCGGCCCCCGGACCGGCGTGGTGGTCTCCCACGGCTTCACGGGCAGCCCGCACGGCGTCCGGGCGTGGGCGGAGTCGCTGGCCGCAGCGGGGTACGCGGTCCGGATGCCGTTGCTGCCCGGGCACGGCACCAGCTGGCAGGAACTTGCCCGGACCCGCTGGCAGGACTGGCATGCCGGGATTGACGCCGCCTACCAGGAACTGGCCGCGGAGTGCGACCACGTGGTGGTCGCGGGCCTTTCGATGGGCGGCGCCCTGGCACTGCGGCTGGCCGCCACGCGCCCGGTTGCCGGTGCCGTGCTGGTGAACCCCGGGCTGGTCATTGACGATCCCCGGGCTCCGCTGGCCGGAATCCTCAAGTTTGTCCTCAAGAGCACCCCGGCCATCGCCAATGACATCCTGATGGCAGGCGTCGATGAAGGGGCCTACCCGCGGACCCCGGTGGCGGCCGCGCACGAGTTGAACAAAATGTTCAAGGACACCGTGCGGCTGCTCCCCCGCATCACCGCCCCGGTCCGGGTCTACCGTTCCACCGTGGACCACGTGGTATCCGACGCGAGCATCGCCGCGCTGCGCCGCGGACTGGGCAACGCCGCGCTGGAGATCATCCCGCTGGAGAACAGCTACCACGTGGCTACCATGGACAACGACGCGCCCCAGATCTTCCGCGGCACGGCCGAGTTCATCCGGTCGGTTGTGGAGGGACACACCCCCGGCGCCCCCAGCGCCAGCCAGAAAGAAACGGCAGATGACTAGACCCGATCCGGATTCCCAGGACTCCAGCGCCAACCAGGACGACGCCGTCTGGCTCGACCTGGTGGCCCGTCTGGAGGCAACGGATTCCGGTGCCGGAGCGCATGGGACGCTGGACCCGCAAGGTCCCGGAGCTCCTGCGGCCCGGACCTTCCGGGACTTCGATCCGCTGGGCCTGGCCGTCCCGCCGGCAGAACCGGTGTCCGGCCGGCCGGACTCCCCCGCTGGCGCCGACGAAGCGGGGGCGGACCGCGGGTCCCTCTCCGGCCCGCGCGACTATGAGCCGGATGACGACGACGGCGCGTTCGTTCCGGAAGAACCGCCGAGCCTGGCCGGAGCCGACCCGCTGACGGTGCTCGCATGGCTCGGCGCGGTGGGCGGCCCGATCGCCCTGCTGCTGTCCGCCATGTTCTGGCGGTCCGCGCCGCTGCTGGCCGTGGTGGGCATGGTGGTGGCCTTCGCGGCGTCGGTGGTTTTCCTGATCATGAAGCTGCCGCAGGAAAAGGACGATCACGACGACGGGGCGCGGGTCTAGCCGGTCCTGCACACAGCCGCATGCCGTGGGGTCCGCGGCAGGGCGCCTAGTTGCGCATCCGGCTGCTGACCCTGGAGAGGTCCGCGGCGCCGATCAGTCCGGCGTTGGGGCCCAGGGCCGCCAGTTCTATCCTTGCCGCGGGGCGGAAGCCGCGGCCGGTCAGGTTCCGCGCGAACGCGCGCCGGGCGGGGGCCACCAGCAGCTCGCCCGCGTCGCAGAGTCCGCCGCCGATGACGAAGGTGCCCGGGTCCAGGGAGGCCGCCAGGTTCGCCAGGCCAAGGCCCAGCCATTCCCCCACATCATCGAGCAGCTCCCGCGCCGTGGGATCCCCGGCCTTGGCCAGTTCGGTGACAATGACCCCGGTGATGAGTGCCGGGTTGCCGTCCACGGCTTTCAGCAGTTCCTGCGCCACCGGAGAGTTCGCCGCGGCCAGTTCCCGGGCCTCCCGGCCCAGGGCGTTGCCGGATGCGTATTGTTCCCAGCAGCCCCGGTTGCCGCATTCGCACCGGTGCCCGCCGGGCATGATGATCTGGTGGCCGAATTCCCCGGCCACCCCAAAGCGTCCCCGTTCCAGCCGGCCGTCCATCACCATGGCGCCACCGATCCCGGTGCCAAGGGTGATGCACACCAGCCGGCTCTCGCCGCGTCCGGCCCCAAAGCGCCACTCGGCCCAGCCTGCGGCATCGGCGTCGTTGGTCAGCAGCACGGGACGGCGCAGCAGCCGCTGCAGGTTCTCCCGGAGGGGTTCGTTGCGCCAGGCCAGGTGGGGGCTGAAGAGCACGGTGGCGCCGTCGAGATCCATCCAGCCGGCCGCTCCGATGCCAACCGATCCGATCCGGTGCCCCTGGCCCAGCTCCGCCACAAGATCAACGATGACCTGTTCGACGGCGCGCGGGTCGCTGCCCGGCGTGGACCGCTTGGCCTGGCTCAGGATGCGTCCCTCGGCGTCCACCACCCCGGCCGCCACCTTGGTTCCGCCGATGTCGATGCCGATGGCGAGGCCCTTGCGGCCGAGCCGGAGATGCCCGCGGAACGGTCCTGCCTCCGGCGTGCCGGCGAAGCGCTGGTTCCTGTGCTGCCAGGCGGCGGTCCTGCGCTGCGGTCGGGGCTGCTGGGCCGGTGTTGGAGTATGCATCGTTCCCTATTCTAGGGCCCGTCCACCCGGTCACGGCCGGGGTCCGGGGACGCCGCCGAGTGGCGGTCCGGAGGCCTTGACCGTAAAGTTACTGGCCAGTAGGTGAAGTGGGACACACCCCTCGGGGCCCGCATACTACTGTTAGTCGTACCCCCTAGCGGGTCAATGGATATCAAAGGAGCTATCGTGCGAGAAATCAGTGTCCCGCCCCTGGTCACCGTCCCCCCGGAAACAAACGTGACGGACCTGGTCCTGCGCCAGGCTGCCAAGGCGTCCAACCCCGCCCTGTTCTCCCGGCTCGACGCCGCGGGCCAGTGGCAGGACATCCGGGCCACCGAGTTCCTGGCCGATGTCTCCCTGCTCGCCAAGGGCCTGATGGCCAGCGGCGTGGGTGCCGGCGACCGGGTGGGCATTATGTCCCGCACCCGCTACGAGTGGTCCCTGGTGGACTTTGCCATCTGGTTTGCCGGCGCCGTCTCGGTTCCGATCTACGAAACATCCTCCCCGTCGCAGGTGGCCTGGAACCTGGGTGACTCCGGTGCCGTCGCCGCGTTTGGCGAATCGGCCCACCACGAGGACATCATCCGGCAGGCCGCCACGTCCGAGGGCCTGACCGGGCTGCGGCACGTCTGGCAGCTTGAGGGGGACGCCCTCGACGAGGTCCGCGCCGCCGGCTCGGCCATTACCGACGCGGAACTCGAAGCCCGGCGCAGCCAGGCGTCCCTGCAGGATCTCGCGACGATTATCTACACCTCCGGGACCACCGGCCGGCCCAAGGGCTGCGAACTGACGCACGGCAACTTCGTGGAACTCTCCGACAACGTGCTGGCCACCTCGCTCGGCCAGACGGTCAATGAGCAGGCCAGGACCATCATGTTCCTGCCCCTGGCCCATGTTTTCGCGCGCTTCATCTCGGTGCTGGCGGTGGCCGCCGGCGTGACGGTCGCGCACACCCCGGACATCAAGAACCTGCTGCCGGACCTGCAGAGCTACAAACCGACCTTTATCCTTGCGGTCCCCCGGGTCTTCGAGAAGGTCTACAACTCCGCCATGACCAAAGCCGAGGACGGCGGCAAGGGCGCCATCTTCCACCGGGCAGCTGAGACCGCCATCGCCTGGTCCAAGGCCCGGCAGGCCGGCAAGGTGGGCCTGGTGCTGGGGCTCAAGCACTCCCTCTTCGACAAGCTCGTTTACGGCAAACTCCGCGATGCGATGGGCGGCCACGTGGCCCACGCCGTATCCGGCGGCGGACCGCTCGGGGAGCGCCTCGGCCACTTCTTCCAGGGCATCGGGCTGCAGATCCTCGAGGGCTACGGCCTGACCGAAACCACCGCCCCCGTCACCGTCAACACGCCGTCGCTGATCAAGATCGGTACCGTCGGCGCGCCGATCCCGGGGAACGCCGTCAGGATTGCCGAGGACGGGGAAATCCTGGCCAAGGGCGTCTGCGTGATGCGCGGCTACTTCAACCGCGAGGACCTGTCCGCCGAAGCCTTTGTGGACGGCTGGTTCCGCACCGGCGACATCGGCCAGCTCGACGAACAGGGCTTCCTGACCATCACCGGGCGCAAGAAGGAAATCATCGTCACTGCCGGCGGCAAGAACGTGGTCCCGGCCCTGCTCGAGGACCAGATCCGCGCCGACGCGCTGGTCTCGCAGGTGCTCGTGGTGGGCGATAACCGCCCGTTCATCGGCGCCCTCGTAACTCTCGACGAGGAGGCCCTCCCGGGCTGGCTGCAGCGCCACGGCCTCCCGGCGTCGACCACCCTGGCCGAGGCTACCGCCCACCCCGCCGTCAAGGCCGCCGTCCAGGAGCTCATCAACCACGCGAACCAGTCCGTGTCGCAGGCGGAGGCCATCAAGTCATTCCGGATTGTGCCCTCCGACTTCACCGAGGCGTCCGGGCACCTGACGCCCTCCATGAAGGTCAAGCGCGCCCAGGTGATGAAGGACTTCGAGAGCGTCATCGAGGAAATGTACTCCGCGAAGCGTCCCACGCACGCCTAGGTGTACTGGGCCGGGACGTTGTTGACACTTAGGGCTTGAAAACGAGGAGGACCTCCGGGCTAAGTGGAGCTGTCTAATTCACACACTTCGCGCTCGGAGGTCCTCGTGTCCCACGTTAATGCCCGACTGACAGTTCATGGAAGA
>NZ_JBFTNO010000167.1:0-7048 GCF_056397525.1 Arthrobacter sp. 05L45_2
GCCCGATCCCATGGCGATGCCGAGGTCCGCCTGGGCCAGCGCGGCAGCGTCATTCACGCCGTCCCCTGCCATCGCCACGGTGGCGCCGCCGGCCTGCAGCGTGCGCACGGCGTCCACCTTGCCCTGCGGTGAAACCCCCGCAAACACGTCCTCCGGCGCAATCCCGACCGCGGCGGCCACCTGGCCGGCCACGGCGGCGTTGTCCCCGGTCAGCAGGACAGGCCGCAGTCCCAGTTCGCGAAGCCGGGCGATGGCTGTCGCCGATCCCGGCTTGAGGGTGTCCCGCAGGCTGATAATTCCGGCAGGCGCGCCGTCCACGGCCACCCAGATGGCGGTCGCCCCGGTCTGTTCGGCGGCGGCCAGGGCCTCCTGCTGGGCTGCGGAAATGGTGGCGCCGTTTTCCCGCAGCCAGCCGGCGCGGCCCGCGGTGATGCGCCGCCCCTCCACGGTGCCGCTGACGCCGCCGCCGGGAGCTGAATGGAAACCGGCGACGGCGGGCAGCCGCGCGTCGTCGTCGTCCGCCTGAGCCGCGGTGAGCGCCGCCGCGGCGATGGCTCGCGCGATCGGATGCTCGGACGCGGCCTCCACCGCGCCGCCGAGCCGCAGGACGTCCGTCCCGCTGAACGGGGCGAGGGGGGTGACGCCGGAAACTGCCAGGTGCCCCGAGGTGACGGTGCCGGTCTTGTCCAGCAGGATAGTGTCCACGGTGCGGGTGTCCTCGAGGACCTGCGGGCCCTTGATCAGGATGCCCAGCTGGGCGCCCCGGCCTGTCCCGGTGAGCAGCCCCACCGGTGTGGCCAGGCCGAGGGCGCAGGGGCAGGYGATGACCAGGACGGCGACGGCGGCCGTAAAGGCGGCGCGCAGTTCGGTGCCGCTGATGTTGGGGCCGGCCGCGAGCAGCCATGCCCCGAACGTGACGACGGCCAGGGCGAGAACCACGGGAACGAATACGGCGCTGATGCGGTCTGCGAGACGCGCGATAGGGGCCTTGCCGGACTGTGCCTGGGACACCAGCCGGCCCATGTGGGCGAGGGTGGTGTCGGCGCCGACGCGCGTCGCACGGACAAGGATCCGGCCCGCAGTATTGATGGTGGCGCCGGTGACAGGACTGTCCGGGCCGACCTCGACGGGAACGGATTCCCCGGTCACCAGCGAGGCGTCGACCGCTGAGGAGCCTTCGACGACCACACCGTCGGCGGCAATTTTCTCGCCCGGGCGGACCACAATGATGTCGCCGGTCCGGAGCCGGTCCGCGGGGACCTGGAACTCCATACCGTCCGCGAGGACGGTGGCTTCCTTGGCGCCGAGGTCCAGCAGGGCCCTGAGTGCGTCGCCGGCCTTCTGCTTGGCGTTGGCCTCCAGGTAGCGGCCGAGCAGCAGGAAGGTGGTGACAACGGACGCGACTTCAAAGTACAGCCCGGCAGAGCCCGTGCCCTCCATGCCGGGGTGCTCGGTCAGGAGCGGATCGGCGATGAGTTGCCACGCCGAGAAGAGGTACGCGGCCGCCACTCCGATCGAGACCAGGGTGTCCATGGTGGACGCGAGGTGCCGGGCATTGATTGCGGCGGCGCGGTGGAACGGCCATGCCGCCCAGGTGACCACAGGCAGGGCCAGCAGGCCGGCGACCCAGCCCCAGTGCGGGAACTGGGCGGCCGGGATCATGGAGAAGGCGAAGACCGGGACGGTGAGGACCGCCGCGGCAACAAGCCGGGGTTTGAGGGCCGCGGCGTGGCCCGGGGCGAGCTCCCCGCCGGTGGCGGCGGGTTTCTGTGGCGGCCGGACAGTTGCCTTGTAGCCGGCGGCGTTGACGGTTGCGGTGATCTGGTCATCCGAGATGGCGTCCGGCACGGTGACCCGGGCGGATTCCAGCGGCAGGTTGACCACGGCCTGGACGCCGTCGAGCTTGCCGAGCTTCCGTTCGACGCGCCCGACGCAGGAGGCGCAGGTCATGCCCTCGATGTCGAGTTCGATCACCCTGGATCCGGGCACGTCCAGTAGTTCGGCGTTGCTCACGGTGGTCCCTTTCGGTCCGGCAGCCTCAGGCCTCGTTTGCGACCACCAGGTACCCGGCCTCGGCGACGGCCTCGCCGATTTCGGCGGCGGACAGGGCTTTGTCGGAGGTGATGGTGACTGTGGAGATGCCGCCGGCGTTGAGGGCGACGTCGACGCTTTCGACGCCGGCCAGCGCCTCGAGTTCCTCGGAGACCGAAGAGACGCAGTGCCCGCAGGTCATGCCGGATACCTCGACGATGGTGGAAACGGTGCTCATGGGGTCCTCCTCTGTGCGGGACTGGACGGGGTGCGCCAGTCCGATGGTGTGGTGGGTGGTGGTGCCGCTACCGCAGCAGGCGCCCGATGGCATCGGTGGCCTCCTTGACTTTGAGGTCAATGGCCTCGGCCCGCAACCCGGGATCCGGCTCTGCCGCCGCCCCCACGACGCAGTGGCCGATGTGCTCTTCGACGAGCCCCAGGCTGACCGCGTGCAGGGCCTTCGTGACGGCAGCGACCTGGGTGAGGACGTCGATGCAGTACTTGTCCTCATCGACCATCCGGGCGATGCCGCGGACCTGCCCCTCGATCCTCTTCAGCCGTTTCAGGTACGCGTCCTTGTTGGCCGTATACCCGTGCTGGTGCGGGACGGCACCCTGTTCCGGCTCGGTGATGGTGGGGTCGGGCGTGCTCATGCCACCAACATATACCCCCTAGGGGTATCAGGCAACCGTCTGCCGGGACGGAGCGCCGGCCGGAAAGTCCCCGGAAATTAAAGAGCTCCGGAGTGCGTTATTGGGGGATACGCACTCCGGAGCAGCTTATGGGGTAGGGGTTTCCCGCCTACGGATACAACCTTACTCGGCAGTAGAGACGATGCGCCAGCACCTCGAATAACTACTTTCGCTTTACTTTCTCCGGGGCCTTCACGGGCCCCCGTGGCGGTGGCCGGGCGCGGCGTCCCGCACCGGAACGATCAGGACCGGGCGCTCCTGGTGGTGGCTGAGCCACGCCGCCACCGAGCCGTTGAGGGCCGCGGTGAGCCGGTGTCCCAGGCCAGGCGCCGGCGTGCCCACAACGATCATTACGGCGCCTGCGTCGGCGGCCAGCCGGCCAAGGGCCCTGGCCGGATCCCCGGCAAGGGTCCGCAGGCTCCAATCCACACCGCGGCCCTCGCACACGTCGGCCACAACAGCGCGCAGCCGCTCCGTGGTGGCGAGGATTTCCGCGCTGTCGGCGCCCGGATGGAGGGAAAGGCGGTGGGCGGAGCGGGCCGGATCCCACTCGACGAGGTAGCTGGCCTCGTCCACGAAGGCGCAAACCAGCGGGGCGGCAAGGCGCGTGGCCAGGGTCGCGGCGGTTTCGAGCACCTCCGGAGGCTGGCCGGGGAGGACGCCGACCACCAGCGGAGCGGTGCCCGTTGGCTCGGCGGGCATGCCCCATTGTGGCTCGCGCCCTCCGGCCCGGGCTAGGGCCTTCCTGCCCGGTCGGGTCCCGCCCTCGAACGCCCGGGACCAGTGGCCCTTGCCCGGCCCAGGCGCCGGCTTTACCGTCGGGAAACAGGGGCACGGCAACGGAGAGGTGGCGGCGGTGGACATCTATATGTGGTGGCTGGACCTGGATCTTTCCAGCAAGGAGTGGCTGCGGGAGAACCTGCGCGCCGATGAACTCCCGCTGCAGGTTCTGCAGGGCATCGCGGAGGCCGGCGGCCCGCATCCGGACCGGCCCACCGGGGTGCTCAGTGCCGCGGACTGGGACTTCGTGGAGATCCAGTCCGAATTCGTCGATTGAATCCCCGCAAACCATTGCGGCCGCGGGACCCCGGTGGTTGCATGTAGGGCATGGCAACCGCAGAAAGTTATGTCCTGGCGATCGGCACCAAAAAAGGCCTCTGGCTGGCTACCAGCCCGGACCGCCGCACCTGGTCGCTGACCGGTCCGCATTTCCTCATGAGCGAGGTCCCCAGCATCGCCATCGACACACGCGAAGGCCGGACCCGCATCCTGGTGGGCGTCCGCTCGGAACACTGGGGACCCACTGTCTTCCACTCCGATGACCTCGGCGAAACGTGGACGGAGCCCGAGAACGGGGCCATCCAGTTCCCCCAGGGTACTGACGCGGCGCTCGAGCGCGTCTGGCAGCTGTACCCGGACGCGGAATCCCGGCCCGGCGTCGTCTGGGCCGGCTGCGAGCCTATTTCGGTCTGGAAATCGACCGACGGCGGCGAGCACTTTGAACTGAACCGTGGGCTGTGGGACCACCCGCATCGCAGCGAGTGGGGGGCCGGCTACGGCGGCGCCGCGGCCCACTCCATTGTTGTGAACCCCGACGGCGAAAAGGTGCACATCGCGATGAGTACCGGCGGGGTATACCGCTCACTCGACGGCGGCACGTCCTGGGAGGCGCGGAACAAGGGGATCTCTGCCCGCTTCAACCCCGACCCCTACCCTGAATTCGGCCAGTGTGTGCATAAGATCGCCGCCGACGCCTCCGTGGAAGGCCGCCTGTACGCGCAAAACCACCACGGCGTCTACAGGACTGACGACAACGCCGAGACATGGGAGTCGATCGCCGACGGGCTGCCGGCGGACTTCGGTTTCGTGATGCTGACGCACCCGCGGCGCGCGGGGACCGCATGGGTGATCCCACTGAAGGCCGACGGCGAAAGGATCCCGCCGGAGGGCAAACTTGCCGTGCACCGGACCGACGACGCCGGCGCCACCTGGAAGCGGCTGGACGCGGGCCTGCCGGAGTCCGAATACAACGTTGTTCTCCGTGATGCTGCCTGCGTCGACGGGGGAGAGCCCGCCGGGGTCTACTTCGGAACCCGCGGGGGTAGCGTCTACGCCAGTCATGACGAAGGCGAACACTTCACTGAGGTGGCCTCCCACCTGCCGGACGTACTCTGCGTCCGGGCCGCCGCCGTCGTCGGGGCACCCCTCGCCGGAGCCCAGCGGTCCGACGCCGCCTTTTCCGCCTAGGCGTTCCGTGGAGATTAGCGTCTTGTTGCCCAGCGTCCTCCAGCCGCTGGCCGGCGGGCAGTCCATCCTGACTGCACCCGCGGACAGTGCCGTGACGGTTCGGTGGCTGCTGGATTCGGTGGCGGGAGAGTTTCCCGCGTTGGCCAGGCGCCTGCGGGACGAAACCGGATCCGTACGCCGTTACGTGAATATATACGTCAACGGGAATGAAATCCGGCGGCTGCAGGGCCTGGCAACGGAAGTGGCGCCGGGCCAGGAGGTCCTGATCATCCAGTCCGTCGCCGGCGGTTAAGGCTCAGGCGACCCGCCAGAGGCTGCACTCATCCGTGTTGACCGCTTTGCGGGTGCCCGACTGCCGGTCCAGGATCCACACGACGCCGATCCCCGGTGCCGTCTCCTGGACGCGGCCGCGGCGGATCACGACGTCGTCGTAGTTCGGGCCGATCCGCAGCCGGGCTTCGATCTCATCGCCGCGATGCAGCTGGTCGAGGGCACGGATCCGGGTTATCTGGGCTTTGGCTTCCTTCAACATGGGGGCCTCCTGGACTGGAGCTGGCGCCTGCTCTTGCCGGCACTTCCAGTGTCCGGCGCTAATGTTGCCGCCGCGTTTCGGCCCGGTAAGGACCCGGTTAGTTTTCCGTGCCAAGGGATCGACGCCGGCGCCGGGCCACGCCAGAATGGGGCCTATGCAACTGCCCCTGATGCCCCCTGTCGCGCCGATGCTGGCGAAAGCCGTCCGCGACCTGCCCGAGGGGCCCATGAGCTTCGAGCCCAAATGGGACGGCTTCCGCTCCATCATCTTCCGCGACGGCGACGAGGTGGAGATCGGCAGCCGCAACGGAAAACCCCTGACCAGATACTTCCCGGAGCTGGTCGAGGCCCTGAAAATAAACCTGCCGCAGCGCTGTGTGCTCGACGGCGAGATCATCCTCGTGGGACGGGGCGGGGACCGGCTGGACTTCGATGCACTCCAGCAGCGGATCCACCCGGCGGCGAGCCGTGTCCGGCTCCTGGCCGGAGAAACGCCCGCCAGTTTCGTCGCGTTCGACCTGCTGGCCCTTGACGCCGAGGACCTTACCGCCCGGCCCTTCGAGGAGCGCCGGTCGACCCTGGAGCAGGTTCTGGCGGGCAGTGCTGCGCCTGTGCACCTGACCGCCGCGACCAGGGACCGGGACACTGCGGCGCAGTGGTTCCGGCAGTTCGAGGGCGCCGGCCTGGACGGAATCGTGGCCAAGGCCCTGGGCTCCAGCTACCAGCCGGACAAACGCACCATGTTCAAGGTCAAACACGAACGCACCGCTGACTGTGTGCTCGCCGGCTACCGGGTGCACACCTCCGGCCCGGACCGGATCGGCTCCCTGCTCTTAGGGCTGTACGACGACGACGGGAGCCTCGCCAACGTGGGCGTGGTGGGCGCGTTCCCCATGCAGCGCCGGCAGGAGCTGTTCGAGGAGCTCCAGCCGCTGGTCACCGATCTTGCCGGCCATCCCTGGGCGCCGGCCCAGCAGGAGGAGGGCGTCCGGACGCCGCGCAACGCCGAGGCAAGCCGCTGGAGTGCGGGCAAGAGCCTGGATTTCACGCCGCTGCGGCCGGAGCGGGTGGTGGAGGTGAAGTACGACCACATGGAGGGGCCCCGGTTCCGGCACACCACGCAGTTTGTCCGCTGGCGGCCGGACCGGGAGCCGGAGTCCTGTACCTACGCGCAGCTCGAAGAGCCGGTCAACTATGACCTCGCGGCTGTGCTGGGGGCGGGACGCGGCTAGCCGCGGCGTGACTGGGCGAAGAGCTGCCGCAGGGTGAAAAAGCAGCCCAGCGCGCTGAACAGCAACGCCATGAGGAACTCGCCCTTGTAGCCCTCGACGAGGTCGGCGTTGTTCGCCAGATTGTCGCCCAACAGCTCCCAGGCCCCGGGCTCGAACAGCAGTTCAACCGGTGACCCGCCAATGTAGTCGGCCAGGTCCAGCCAGATGCTGCCCAGGAACGACGCGAGCACGGTCACCGCGGTCACAGCCACCACCGCCCACGCACCGCGCCTGGTGATGGTGCCGCCCCGGCCCGCAGTACTGCCGGCGATGTAC
>NZ_JBFTNO010000168.1:0-7020 GCF_056397525.1 Arthrobacter sp. 05L45_2
GTCCGGTCCAGGGAGTGCATGTACCAGTGCGGGAGCTGCGGGGTGGCGCCGTCGTTCGTCTTGGCCAGCATAAAAACACTGTTGGTCGCGGCGTCGTAGACAGGGGTCGAGGTGACACCTACGTTGGGGGCGAGGTCGCCGCAGCTGACGGTTGCGGACGGCCACGCCGGCCCGAGGTTCCGCTGCCACCTCAGCGCTCCGGTGCTGCTGTCCAGGCCGTAGGCGTYGTTGTTCTCGGTCGCGGCGATCACGGTGCCGCCCACCACCAGGGGTTGGGCGTAGACCTGGCCGTCCACCGTTGCGGAGAACAGTTTGCCGAAGTTCGAGGACGCGACCGACGTCGGCGACAGGATGGTCTCGTTGCTGTCCCACCCGGTCCGCAGCAGGTCGTGGGMGATGGTGCCGACGTCGGCGGCAGCACCGGCACCGACGCTCAGCCCGGCGAGCGTCAGTGAGGCTGCCAACAGCCCGGCCCAGGCGCCCTGCGAGCGCGGTTTAGCGCCTCGGCGCCGCCGGCCGGCATGCCGGCGGATTTGATCGACAGTTACCCCAGATTCTGTTGCTGCACGCATGGTTGAGACCCGATTTCTGACCACTGCATTTGACTTTCATGACCCAGTACTCAGGAGCCTAAAAGCGCGGAAAGACGGGGTCGCGAGTGGGCTCCACCCGTCTTCTGCGGGGCATTTCGCGCTTTTCGTGCCGCACTACTTGGTCCCTCCGCGGGACCACTTGCACGGCGACCCGCAGCCCCCATTTCGCGCGCTCTTTTCCGGCTTGCGGGCAGGGTGCGGCATTGCAGGCGCAGGTCACGATCAGGTAACGTTGACGGCTGGTCCGCGAGGTCCGTGCGGAGAAGCGTTTGCCACGTCAACAGCCCGGAGGGGTAGCTTGCTCAAGAAAATCGCCATTACCGCTGCGCTCGGCGCCCTGTCCCTGGCCGGATGCAGCGCTGCCCCCACCACCGGCGCGGCGTCCCCCTCGTCCCCTGAAAGATCGGGCACGCCGGCGTCGACCTCCCCCGCCGATACCGGCGCATCGACGCCATCGTCTCGCGGCCCGGGGCACTCCCCCGCCGCTTCCGCCACCGACAGCACTTCCCCGGGCACAGCCACCAACGGGCCAGTTGCCGCGGCACCGACCACGTCAGACGCACCGTCCGTCCCAGGCTCCCCGGCTGTAACCTCCGTGCCGGCGGGGACAGCACCTCCCGCGGTACCCGCTCCCGCAGCACCGGCGGCCGGAGACGGCGTGGAGGCGGCCACTGCTCACCGGTGGGGGCCGGTGATTGCCGGAGACGAATTCGGCTATGCCGGAGCGCCTGACGCCACGAAGTGGAACGTTGCCACCGGCCCGGGCCACGCCGGGCTGGGAAACCGGCGGCCCGAAGCCTGGACGGTTGCCGACGGGGTCGCCACCGTCCGCGGCGACGCCACCGGGGCGACCGGCGCCATGGCGGCGCGGTTCGGTGCGCAGAAGTACGGCCGCTGGGAAACACGGATGAAGACCACCACCCGCGATGCCCACTACCGGCCCCTGGTCCTGCTCTGGCCCAGCAACAACACCTCACCGAATTGCGCAGAGGTGGACTACGCCACGGGCACTGCCAAAGGGACCGGCGTGGATTTCCTGCTGCACTACGCATGCGGCGGCGCCACGGGACCGTCCGCGGCGGCGGCGCCCGTCGACACAACACAGTGGCACAACTACGCCGTGGAGTGGACCGCTTCCGGCATCACGGGCTACGTCGACGGCGTCAGCACTTTCAACGATCCGGACCCCGGCCATCAGCCCGCGGTGGACATGCGCCAGATGATGCAGCTCGACTGGTTCCCCGACGCCGGAACCAGCGGCCCGTCCCAGATGAACATTGACTGGGTGCGCGTCTACAACTAGGGCGACCGCAACTAGAGCGACTGCTACTAGGACGACAGCCCCGTCCCGGACGGGCCCAAATCCTCTGGCACCGGCGGCAACCGGGGCCCACCATGGATGGAGCACAACGTCCGACGGCAGGGAGCCCAGCCGTGTGTCCAGGCGCTGCACCCATGCGAAGTACCCGCGTCCCGCTGCGGCGGGGCAGGTTATCGTCCTGCCGGTTTGCTGTTGCCGCCGCCCTCGCCGCCGTCGCCCTCGCCGGCTGCACTTCCTCCCCGCCGGCCGCGCCGCCACCGGCGACTGCGGCCCCCCACACTGCAACCCCGGCCACAGCCGCGCCGTCCACACCCGCTACCACCACGGGGCCGCCAGCTTCCGCAGCAGAGAAGGTACTTTCCGACCAGGAACTGATGGCCCTGATGGACGCGGCCATCAACACCGCGCACAACGGGACTGCCCGGGTCGCGGACAGCAACGATCTCCGCTCCCGGCTCCAGAATCAGCCGCAGCCGGGGCCCGGCCCCGCCGTCGATCCCGCCGAGTGCGGCGTGTTTCGGCCGCACAGCGCCCCAACCAGCAGCGCCGACCTTGGGATGCATTTTGCGGCCGGAGTGCTGACGCTAACCGGAGAATGGTCCAGGGAGGCCCTCGCCTTTGTCCTGGTCCGCAGCGCTCCCCGCAGTGACGTACAGGCCGCTGATTTTTCCTACACGGATGAGCAGGCGCGCAGGTGCGCCCGGTTCCGGCGGACCGCCGGCAGCGGACCGGCCTCCACGGTCCGGCTGCTCCCCCTGGCAGCGGTGGGCGAGAAGGCTTACGCCACCGTCACCGTTCCCGCGGCCGCTGCAGGAACTCCCCCGCCGCCGGCCACACTTGCCCTTCAGGTCTTCAAAGGCTCCCTGACGATCGGGCTGAGCCGGCAGGCACCCGGTGCCAGTTCCGACGTCGAACTCAGGGCCGCGCTGGAACCGCTGCTCCGGATCGGAAAGCGCATGGTTGGCCAGCCGGCGGAGTCCCCGTCTCCCACAGCCCCTCCGGCCGTACCCGCTCCAGCGCCGGCCCCTCTGCCGCAGGAGACGCCGCAGCACCTGGCCCGGCTCCTGCAGCACATCACCGGCCCGCACGGTGACGAAGCCCGGGTCCTCGCCGGCCGGTACGCGCCGGCCGGCCCTGAGCCCGGACCACCGTCGCCTCCGTGCACCTACGACGACGTGAAGTACCTCGGGACGCTCCATGGCGCACCCCTGGTGGTCGCGGAGATTCCGGCGGCACTGCCGACGTCGGAGCACATCAGCCTCCGGCTTGTGCGGTTTGCCCGGGGCCCATCGGCCGCGATGCCCTTCGACCGCCGGGCCGCCGGGCTCGCCGGCTGTAAGGCCATCGAGCAGAAGGTGCCGGGAGTGCCCTCCCGTACCTGGACGGCCGTCCGCCGCCTCGCGGTCGATACCAGCGGCGAAACGGGTTATGCCCTCTCCTACGGGGTCTCCGGCGGATCCCCAGTCCGGCACATCCTGGTGGCCGCCCGGAAGGGCACTCTCTCCGTGGAAGCGGAAACCGAGGCCCGCTCCGAGGCCACGGCCCTGCAGGCAGCACGCGGGCTGGCCGCCACCATCAACAAAGTCATGGCCAGGGTGGGCACCTAGCAGGCGACAACACCGGGCGGGCCTGCGCCGACCTGGGCTAGCATGCAGACACGGTTCCGTTGCGTATTCCGCTCAGCACCCAACCGCCGTAATGACCACGTCCGAGGAGATCCGAGCCATGCCAGAAACCGCCATCCATGCTCCCGCCGACCGGTCCGGGGGCCCGGGAGGCTCCGGAAGCGGCCTCCGCTGGGGAATCCTCGGCACCGGGCTGATTGCCGGGCTGCAGGCGTCCGACCTCGTGGACCACGGTTTCACAGTTCAGGCCGCAGGGTCCCGCAACRCCGCAACGGCCCAGGAATTCACCGCCAAGTTTCAACTGCCGACGGCGCACGGCAGCTACGAGGCCCTGGTCAACGACCCCGACGTGGACGTGGTGTACATCGCCTCGCCGCACCCGTTCCACCACGAGCACGCGCTGCTGGCCCTCAACGCCGGCAAACACGTGCTGGTCGAGAAGCCCTTCGCAATGAACGCCGGCCAGGCGCAGGAGATCGTGGACCTCGCTGCGGCACGGGGCCTGGTCGCGTTGGAAGCCATGTGGACCCGCTACCTGCCCCACATGGTGCGGATCCGGGAGCTGATCACCACGGGTGCCCTCGGCGAGGTCCGCACGGTCATCGCGGACCACAACCAGAACCTCCCCAAGGACCCCGGCCACCGGCTGAACGATCCCGCGCTGGGCGGCGGCGCCCTGCTGGACCTCGGCATCTATCCCGTGTCGTTCGCGTTCGACGTGTTTGGCGCACCGGCCACCATCCAGGCGGCCGCCAGCATGACCACCACCGGCGTCGACCGCCAGACCGCCATGATCTTCGAGTACCCGGACGGCCAGCAAGCGGTGCTGCATTGCGCGCTGGACACCGCCGGCCCCAACCGGGCGGCCGTCATCGGAACTGCCGGCAGCATTGAGGTGGACCCCGTCTGRTACACGCCCACCGGGTTTACCCGGTACGACGACGGCGGGAACGTCGTCGAACGCTTCGACGAGCCGGTGTCCGGCCGGGGCATGCAATACCAGGCGTGGGAGCTGGAACGGCTGGTCGCCGCCGGTGCGACCGCCAACGAGATCCTCCCGCCAAGCGAAAGTGTCGCGGTGATGGCGGCCCTAGACGCAGTGCGCGGCAGGATCGGCCTGACGTACGCCAGCGACCTCCGGTAAGGGCTCCGCTCCGCGGCCGCAGGCGCACTGGTAGGGTCTGCCCATGGATGAAAAACTGGGGAAGTTCATCGACGATTTCGCGCTGCTTGTTCAGCTGGCACAGTCCGGGCAGCGCCGGGAACCAGCGGGCGAACAGCTCCTGCCAACGCTAACCGCGCATTTGGACAGCCCGGCGGGTTCACTACCCGTGGTGGTCGAGGAGATTCCGCCGCACCGCTTCGTGGACGCCGACATTCAGCTGGCGGAACTCGCCGGCGCGGACCCACAGTTCCGGCTGGCCGGCATCGGCGGCGGGGACCAACGCCACCACCACTCCCTCAGCGACATGCTGCAACAGGCACAGCAGTACCCCAACTTTCCGCTGGCCCAGCCGGACTACACCAACCTCGCGGTGGGTCCGGACGAGCAGCGGCAGGCTGTGGCGCTGGGCCTATGGCTCTTCCGCTACGAGGGCCGACCGCTCGCAGTGCTGCAACGCGACGCGAACCCCCGGTACGGCCGGCAGTCGGCATCCCTGGAGGTGCTGGCCGGATCCAGTGACCTGGCCGCGGCATTCCTGGCGGAGTTCCGCCGTCGGATGCAGAATCACAGCGTCCTCAAGGGCCAGGTCATCTCACTGGTCATGGGCGAATACGGGCCCAGCGCAGCGGGCGTGACCTTCCATGCCCGGCCGGAGCTGTCCGCGTCCGAGGTGGTCCTTCCTGAGGGCCTGCTGCAGCGGGTCTCGGACCATGCCCTGGCCATTGCCGAGCACAGGAGCACCCTCGCCCGGTACGGCCAGCACCTCAAGCGCGGCGTCCTGCTGTACGGTCGACCGGGCACGGGCAAGACCCACACGGTGCGGTATCTGCTGAGCCGAAGCGCGGACACCACTGCCATCCTCCTGGCGGGCGGATCGCTCGCCCGGATCTCGGAGGCAGCCGCCATGGCGCGGGCGCTTCAGCCGTCMATYGTCGTTCTGGAGGACTGTGAYCTSATYGCCGAGGACCGCAGCTTCGGGCACGGRCCSCAGCCGCTGYTGTTYGAGGTSCTKGAYGCCATGGACGGWYTGGCCAGCGACGCCGATGTTGCCTTTGTGCTCACCACTAACAGGGTGGACATGCTTGAACGGGCCCTGGCCCAGCGCCCGGGGCGGGTGGACCTTGCCGTGGAGATACCACTGCCGGCATTGCCGGAGCGGGTCGCACTGCTCAAGCTGTATGCCCGGGACATTCCGTTCAGCGACGCCGCCCTGGACGAGGCGGCCGCCCGGACCGGGGACACAACGGCTTCTTTTGCCCGGGAACTGATCCGCCGTGCCGTCGTCGCGGCCGCGATGGACGGCACCGCGGTGGCGGACGGCCACCTGCTGACGGCCGTGGAGCACCTGATGGCCGACGGCGAGGCACTCACCCGCAGTCTGCTCGGCACCGGGGGCGGAACCGGTGCCGGGCCCTCTGCCCCGCCGCCGGGTGCCGGGCCCTTTACTCCGCCGCCGGGCGCCGGGGGCGGGTTCAGCGCCCCGTTCCCGGGCTGAGCAGGTGCTCGTGGAAGAACGCAAGGATCCGCCGACGCGCGTCCTCCGCCGACGGCTCGTGATACGCGGCCGCCACGAGCTTCGCCAGCACACGGTCCCCCACCGACAGGTCCGCCGGGCCGTGCCGGTTGATGAAGCCGTGGCCTGCGCCGGGGTAGACCTTGATGTCGTGGGCGATCCCGGCCTCTGCCAGGACCGGTTCCAGCCGGTCCGGCACACCCCGCACCCCCGGCCAGCGGTCCCTGGCCCCGTAGCTGGCAACGATCGGGCAGGCGCGCGGTAACGCCGCCGCCGTCGCCTCATCCAGTCCGCCGTAGTTGACACTGGCAGCGGCGAAGTCATGGTCCGGCGCCAGCATAAGGGCGAAACCGCCGCCCATGCAGAAACCCATCACTCCCACCCGGCCGGTGCAATCCGGGCGTCGTGCCAGCCAGGCGCGGGTGAGGTCAAGCTCGCCGAGGGGACGCCAGCCGCGGATCAGCGCCCACAGGCACAGCGCCCGGCGTGCCCAGTGAAACAGGTCCGGCGCCACCGCAAGGAATCCTTCTGCCGCGAGCCAATCCGCCTGCGCGCGGGTATCCGTGCTGAGCCCGAGTGCGTCGTGGATGACCACGACGCCGGGCCACGGTCCCGGCCCAGCGGGCACGGCAAGGTAGGCCGGCATGCGGCCGCGTCTGGTTCCAATGAACACCTCGGACATGGCCGCCTCCGGAGCCTCGGGCCGAAACTGGTACCCGCTGGTCTACCAGCGATTCGCATTCTCCGGGAAGAGTCAAGGTGCCAGCCCAGGGCACAGAAAAGTCCGGCCGGGAACCCCGGCC
>NZ_JBFTNO010000169.1:0-7013 GCF_056397525.1 Arthrobacter sp. 05L45_2
GTTTGGCCCGTTGGGCCTCGCCGCCCGGCAGCGCACCCTCCCGTGTCCCGGCTCCTTACGCGTACTGCCGCCGTTCCATTCCCGCCGGCACCTTCCGTCCAAACTGCGCCAATTGCGGGAACTCGACGGCAAGGCCGCAGTCCAGATCCGCGGTGCCGGCACGGAGTTCGATTCGCTGCGCGACTACGTGCGTGGTGATGATGTGCGTTCCATCGACTGGCGCGCCACTGCCCGCCGCTCCGCCGTCGTTGTCCGGACCTGGCGGCCGGAACGGGACCGTCGCGTCGTGATCCTGCTCGACACCTCGCGGACGGCCGCCGCCCGGATTGCCGACGAGCCGCGGCTGGACACCGGGATCGAGGCAGCCCTGCTGCTGGCCGTGCTGGCCGAACGGGGCGGCGACCGGGTGGATTTCCTCGCCTTCGACCGCCGGGTGCGGGCCAGGGCCGGCTCGGCGGCCAAGGGAAACCTCCTGGGGCAGCTGATCCAGGCCATGGTCCCCCTCGAAGCGGAGCTCATTGAGCTCGACTGGAGCCAGATTCCCGGCCAGATCCGCTCCGTTTCGGCGCACCGTTCGCTGGTGGTGCTGCTGACCGCGCTCGACGGCGGCGCCCCTGAGGAGGGGCTCCTCCCGATGGCGGCCCAGCTGGCGCAACAGCACGTGGTGGTGGTGGCCGCTGTCCGCGACCCGGTGCTCGGCGAGATGCTCCAGGAACGGTCCACCGCCAGCGGGGTCTTCCGCGCCGCGGCGGCCGAACGTGCGCTGCTGGAACGCGAAGCGGTCAGCGCCCAACTGCGCCAGGCCGGCGTCGAGGTGGTCGACGCCGAACCCGCGCAACTGCCGCCGGCCCTCGCCGACGCGTACATTCGGTTGAAAGCCGCCGGTAGGCTGTGACCCCAGGAGGATGATGTGAGCACCTACGACCCGATCTACCAGCTTGGTCTGGGGCCGGACTTTGCCCTTCTGCAGCCTGAGCTGCAGGAGTACTTTTCCCTCACCCCGGGCTCGGGGCATTACGGCGTGGGCGAGGGCGTCTTCGACGTCGTCGGCTGCCGGCAGTCCTGGTTGCGGCCGCTGTTGCGGCTCGCGACCGGTGAGCAGGCGTTTTTCCCGGAGTACGGCGAGGGCATCAGGTTCCGGATCGAGAACCACGCCCATCTGGACCCCTTCGGCCGCTCGAGCCTGACCGCCCGCCGCGAGATCTTCTTCCCGCAGACCACCCGGATCTTCCAGGACACCACCAGCGCCGATTCCTCGTCCGGGTCCACCCGGCTGGTGGACTACGTGGGCCGTTACCGCCGGCTGATCACTGACCTCAACCTCCGCGTCACGCCCGAGGGGAGGCTGCGTGGCGTGTCCGAGGCATCCCGGCTGTTTGTCGGGCCRGTCCGGATCCCGCTGCCGGCAGCCCTCGACGCCAGGGCCTACGCCGAACAGTGGTGGGAGCCGGTTGAGGGACGGCACCGGATCCAGGTCAAGGTGATCCAGCCGCAGATTGGGCTGGTTTTGGTGTACGCCGGGCACTTCGATTACCGGCTGGAACCCTATCCGGCCGGGGCGGCGGCACCGGGCCATTTACCCGCGCACGCCCGGCCGGACCGCTGGGAGAGCCGCGTCTAAGGGGCGCTGGTCCGGACGCTGTGTCCGAATCCTAGCCGAGGGCGAGCTGGTTCAGTCCGTCGGCCAGTTGGGTCAGCCGGGTCAGCACGGCCGTCGCGGACGACGGCGTGTGGCCGGCGAGCCCGCCGGAGGGCGTGACGCGCACCGCGCCCAGCGACTCAGGCATAAGGCCGAGCTGGCGCCAGGGGCGCCAGAGCGTTTCTACCGCCTGTCGCACCCGCTGCAGCCCCGCCGTCGGGTCATCGACTGGCAGGACTCCTGCCCAGAGTCGTTTTCCGGCCTCGACGGCGCCTGCGAGCTGCTCCCACTGGCGTGATGTGAGGGCCCTCAGGGGCACCGCGATGCCGTCCGCTCCGGCCGCCAGGATCCGGTCAAACGGCGCCTCGATCTCCGGCACCGCGATGACGATCTCGGCGGCGCCGGCGGACCGCAACGCGTCCACCACCAGCCGCCAGGATTCGGTGACCTCCGACCCCGCGACTGACCGCAGGGTGCGGTAGCCGCTGGATGTCGGGATGGTGCCGGCCATCACGGCGGCGATGTCCGGTTCATCGACCTGGACCACCAGCCGGGCTCCTGGCGCCGCGGTGGCCAGCCTGGCCAGGTGGGCACCGACGCCGGCAGCGAGCGACGCCGCAAGATCGCGGCGGGCGCCGTGGTCGATCAGGGCACGTTCGCCGTTGTGCAGGTGCAGCCCCGCGGCGAGGCTGAGCGGTCCGCGAAGCTGGAGCTTCAGGTCTGCGGCCGGGGAGTCTTCCGCCCCGATCACGTCGGCGAGGACGTTGATGTCGGTCGAGAGGGCCGAGCGCGCCCGGGTGAGGTCCTTCCCTGGCCGGTCGACCAGGCGCCAGCCGAAGGGCTGGGCGTCCACGGCGAGGCCTTCGAGCACCGAGGCGGTCCGGCCCAGCGCKTCGGAGCCCACGCCGCGGTCCGGGAGTTCGGCGAGGAAGGGCAGGTGCGGGCTGCCCAGCTCCCCACGGATGATGCGGGCGGCCTCGACCGGGTCCTCACCCGGCCACGGGCCAAGGGCGGTGGCCGTGACCTGGCCCGGAAAAGCAGCCACGCCTAGGCCTCGGCGGCCAGGGCGGAGTCCGCGGAGGCACCCGAGAGGTGCGCGGCGGCCTGGTGGTCCTCGGCGATCGCCTCATGGTGGCGGATCACCTCGCCGATGATGAAGTTCAGGAATTTTTCGGCAAAGGCCGGGTCCAGGTGCGCCTCGGCGGCGAGCCGGCGCAGCCTGGCGATCTGGGCCGTCTCACGGCCCGGGTCTCCTGCCGGGAGCTTGTGCGTGGCTTTGAGGAAGCCGACCTTCTGGGTGGCCTTGAACCGTTCGGCGAGGAGGAACACGAGGGTGGCATCAATGTTGTCGATGCTGGACCGGATCGACAGCAGTTCCGCCATCACCGAGGGGTCAACGTGCCCGGCGAGGGAACTGGCCGCGGGGTCGTAGCTGTCGGTGTCAGGGAGGTTCTGGTTCTGCTCGGTCATTGATCCAGTCTAGGGGCAGGCGGGCAATTGCTTCCCGGTGTTAAGCGGGCGCGGCCGGTCCTTCGGCCGGACCCTTGCGGGCAGCGAAAAGGGTATGCCCGCCGTTCGCGGTGAACGGCGGGCATACCCCCTTGTGCGCGGAAAGCGGCTCAGTGCCCGCTAGGCGCCGAGCACCGCGCGGAACTCCTCGCGGCGGCGGGCCTGCTCGTCCGGATCCGGGACCGGCAGCGAAGCGATGAGCTTTTTCGTGTAGTCGTGCTGCGGGTTGCCCATCACCTGGTTCCCCAGGCCCTGCTCCACCATCTTGCCCTTGTAGAGGACCCCGACCCAGTGCGAGAGGATGTCCACCACGGCGAGGTCGTGGCTGATGAAGAGGCAGGCGAAGCCGAATTCGGCCTGGATTTCCTTGAACAGCTCCAGCACCTTTGCCTGCACCGAAACGTCCAGTGCCGACGTCGGCTCATCCGCGATCAGCAGCTTCGGGTTCAGGATCAGGGCCCGCGCCAGTGACGCGCGCTGCCGTTGGCCGCCGGAGAGCTCGTGCGGGTAGCGGTCAGCGTAGGCGGCCGGCAACTGCACCGACTCAAGGAGCTCCCGGGTCCGCTGGCGTGCCTGCGCGGGCGTCGGCTTGGTGTGGATGATCAGCGGTTCCGCGATGCACTCACCGATGGTCAGCTGCGGGTTGAACGACGCCGCCGGGTCCTGGAACACAAACCCGATCTGCTTGCGCAGGGGCTTGAAGGTACGTTCCTTGAGATTGAGCATCTCGTAGTCCAAGACCTTCAGGCTTCCGCCGGTGGTCTTGTTCAGGCCCGCGATGGCGCGGCCGATCGTCGTCTTGCCGGACCCCGATTCGCCGACGAGGCCAAAGACCTCGCCCTCGGACAGCGTGAAGTTCACGCCGTCCACGGCCTTGAACGCCGGACTTCCCAGCCGGCCCGGGTACTCGATGGTCAGGTTCTTGGCCTCGACCAGCACCTTGCCGCCCTGGTGGGCGCGTTCGGTCATACCCGCCGAGGCGGAGTTCCGGCCCAGGTGCGGGACGGCGGCCAGGAGCTTCTTCGTGTAGTCCTGCTTCGGCTCCGCGAAGAGCACCCGCGCGCTGGCTTCCTCGACGATGTCGCCCTGGTACATCACGACGACGCGGTCCGCGAGGTCAGCGACCACACCCATGTTGTGCGTGATGAGCACGATCGAGGTGCCGTACTGGTCCCGAAGGTCCCGGAGGAGCTCCAGGATCTCGGCCTGCACCGTGACGTCCAGCGCCGTGGTCGGCTCGTCCGCGACAATGAGCCCCGGATTGAGCGCCAGCGCGGCGGCGATCACGACGCGCTGCTTCTGGCCCCCGGAGAACTGGTGCGGGTAGTAGTTGACCCGGGTTTCCGGATCGGGGATCCCCACCTTCCGCAACGCCTCGATGGCCCGGGCCTTGGCGTCCTTGGCATTGACCTTGCCGCCGCCGGAGTGGCCGGCGTGGGCGCGGATGCCCTCCGCGATCTGCCACCCCACGGTGAACACGGGGTTCAGCGCGGTGGACGGTTCCTGGAACACCATGGCCACGTCGCGGCCCCGGATTTCGCGCAGCTTCGAAGGGCTGACACTGATGACGTTGTTGCCGTTGATCAGCACAGCGCCGGAGCTGATGGCTGTTTCCGGCAGGAGGCCCAGGATGGTCTTGGCCGTGACCGTTTTGCCGGAGCCGGACTCGCCGACGATGGCAACGACCTCGCCGGGGTTGACCTCAAGGCTGACATCCTTCACCGCGTAGACGTCCCCGGCGTCGGTGGCGAAGGTGACCTTCAGGTTGTCGATGTCCAGCACTGGTCCGGCGCTGCGGGCGTGCTGGTCTGAAACGGAGCCGATATTGGTACTCATGAACTGCTCACTTCTGCTGTGGGAGCCGCCTTGGCGCCGGCGGAATCGGGTCCGCCCTTGCCGGAGACAGCCTTCTTGCGGCCGCGCAGGCGCGGATCGTTGAGATCGTTGATGCTCTCGCCGACCAGGGTCAGGCCGACAACGGTGAGGACGATCGCCAGACCCGGGAAGACACCCGTCCACCAGATACCGGAGGTGGTGTCCGCGAGGGCCTTGTTCAGGTCAAAGCCCCATTCGGCGGCGGACGTCGGTTCGATGCCGAAGCCGAGGAAGCCCAGGCCCGCGAGGGTAAGGATGGCTTCGGAAGCGTTCAGCGTGAAGATCAGCGGCAGGGTCCGGGTGGCGTTTTTGTAGATGTGGCGGGACATGATCCGGATGTTGGATGCGCCCACCACCTTGGCGGATTCCACAAAGGGTTCGGCCTTGAGCCGGATGGTCTCGGCGCGGATCACGCGGAAGTACTGCGGGATGAAGACCACGGTGATGGAGATCGCTGCGGCGAGGATGCCGCCCCACAGGCTGGACCGTCCGCCGCTGATGACGATGGCCATCACGATGGCGACCAGCAGGGACGGGAACGCGTACACAGCGTCGGCAATGACCACCAGGATCCGGTCCAGCCAGCCGCCAATGTAACCGCTGACCAGGCCGAGGATGACGCCGATGAAGATCGACATGATGACGGCGACGATGATGACCATCACCGCTGTCTGCGCACCCCAGACGACCCGGGAGAACACGTCGTATCCGCCCACGGTGGTGCCGAGCAGGTGCCGGCCGCCGGGGGCCTGCTGCGCCGGGAAGTTACCGCCGTCGTCGGAAATCTGCGAGAAACCGTACGGTGCGATCAACGGAGCGAAGATCGCGGTCAGCAGGAACAGCGAGGTCAGGACGAGCCCGGCGACGAGCATGCCGCGCTGCAGGCCGACGCTCTTGTTGAAGTGGGAGACCACCGGCAGGCGCCGGAACCAGGATTCCCTGCGGTTTTCTGCGGCAATAGTTGGTTCGATGCTCATGTCAGTACCTCACGCGGGGGTCGATCAGCGCGGCCACGATGTCCACGATGAAGTTGGTCACGGCCACGATCACGGCGAGCAGCACCACAATGCCCTGGACAGCCACGAAGTCGCGGGCCGTCAGGTAGGTCGCGAGCTGGAAGCCGAGGCCTTTCCATTCGAAGGTGGTCTCGGTCAGGACGGCGCCGCCGAGCATGACCGCGATCTGCAGGCCCATCACCGTGATGATCGGGATGAGGGCCGGCTTGTAGGCGTGCTTGGTGACCAGTCGGAATTCGCTGACGCCGCGTGAGCGCCCGGCTTCCACATAGTCCTTGCCCAGGGTGCCGATCACGTTGGTGCGGACCAGCCGGAGGAAGATGCCGGCAGTCAGCAGGCCGAGGGCGACGGCGGGCAGCACGGCGTGCGCGAAGACGTCACCGAGGGCGGCCATGTTTCCGCTGCGCAGGGCGTCGAGCCAGTAGATGCCGGTGGGCGCCTGCAGCGCGGTGAGTGCCAGTTCGGTGGAGGTCTTGGCCCGGCCCGCGACCGGAAGCCAGCCCAGCCAAACCGAGAACGTCAGCTTCAGCAGCATGCCGGCGAAGAACACGGGGGTCGCGTAGCAGAGGATCGCGAAGATCCGCAGCACGGCGTCGGGAGCCTTGTCCCGGCGGTGAGCGGCGATCATGCCCAGCGGGATGCCCACCAGCAGGGCCACGAGCAGGGCGTTGATGGACAGTTCCAGCGTTGCGGAACCGTACGTGGTCAGCATCTCGGAGACCTGGCGGTTGTCCGAAAGCGTGGTGCCGAAGTTGCCGGTGATGAGCTGGCCCAGGTACTCGAAGTACTGCACCAGGATGGGCCGGTCGTAGCCGGCCGAGTGGATGCGCTCCGCCAGTTGCTCCGGAGGGAGCCGGCCGCCGAGGGCAGCCGTGATCGGATCACCGGTGATCCGCATCAGGAAGAACACAAGCGTGACCAGGATGAAAATGGTCGGGAAGATCAGCAGGAACCTGATCAGGATGTATTGGCCC
>NZ_JBFTNO010000170.1:0-6998 GCF_056397525.1 Arthrobacter sp. 05L45_2
GCGTCGATGTCGACGTCGCACATACGGCCGATCTTCTCGCGCATCGCCTGCGGCACTTCGCGGTCCGAACGGATCACGATTGCCTCGGGCTGGATGCCGATGGAGCGCAGGGCGGCTACGGAATGCTGCGTCGGCTTGGTCTTCAGCTCCTGTGACGGCCCGATGTAAGGCACCAGGGAGACGTGCAGGAAGAACACATTGTTGCGGCCGACGTCCTGGCGCACCTGGCGGGCGGACTCGAGGAACGGCTGGGACTCGATGTCGCCGACCGTGCCGCCGATCTCGGTGATGATCACGTCCGGGGCGTTCTTGCCCTCAGCGGGCAGCCGCATGCGGCGCTTGATCTCATCGGTGATGTGCGGGATGACCTGGACGGTGTCGCCGAGGTACTCGCCGCGGCGTTCCTTGGCGATGACCGTGGAGTACACCTGGCCGGTGGTGACGTTGGCCGAGCCTTCGAGGTTCTCGTCGAGGAAGCGCTCGTAGTGGCCGACGTCGAGGTCCGTTTCGGCGCCGTCGTCAGTGACGAAGACTTCGCCGTGCTGGAAGGGATTCATCGTGCCCGGATCCACATTCAGATAGGGATCGAGCTTCTGCATAGTTACAGACAGGCCGCGTGCCCGCAGGAGGTGACCGAGGCTCGAAGCCGTCAGTCCCTTTCCGAGCGAGGACGCCACACCACCGGTTACGAAGATGTGTTTGGTCGTCTTGGACGAGCCCGGRAACCGGGAATTTACACGGGAATTTGATCGCTGCACCACGGAGTTCGAGCCTATCATCAATTCGGTCTTTCTTGGATCGCTAAAACGCCGTTGTGATGGTCATCCCAGTCACCGCCGGCCGCCAAAGGGGCAACCAGCCCGGCCAGCGGGCCGCCGGGCTGTGACCGGTAGCCGCCGGCCGGCAGTCACGCCTGCTGCGGCAGGAGCTTGGCGTCGTCGAGCAGTTCCTGGGCGTGGGCCCGGGCGGATTCCGAGTCTTCCTGGCCTGCCAGCATGCGTGCCAGTTCGCGGACCCTCTCGGCCTCGTCGAGCAGCGTCACGTCGCTGGAGGTGAAGCCGGTCGCTGTGGCGCCGTCCGCGCCCCGCACCGAGGTTTTGGTGACCCGGATGTGCTGGTCGGCGAAGGCCGCCACCTGCGGCAGATGGGTGACCACGAGGACCTGGACATGCCGTGCCAGCATGGCCAGCCGGCGGCCGATTTCGACGGCGGCACGGCCGCCGACGCCGGCGTCGACCTCGTCGAAGACAAACGTCGGCACCGGGTCGACGGCGGCCAGCACCACCTCGATGGCGAGCATCACGCGGGAGAGCTCACCGCCGGAGGCCCCCTTGCCCAGCGGACGGGCGGGCGCGCCGGAGTGCGGCTGCAGCAGGAAGGAAATCTCGTCGGCGCCAAAAAGGCCCAGCTGCTCCCCCGGGTCGACATTGATGACCAGGRTGGCATCGGCCATGGCCAGGGCGGTCAGCTCGGCGCTGACCCGGCCGGAGAGGTCCTTGGCGGCCTTCTTCCGGGCCTTGCTGATGGCCGCGGCCTGCTTGCGGAGGTCCGTCTCCGCCCGCGCCACCTCGGCGTCTAGCGCCTCGATCCGGGTGGAGTCGTCCTGGAGTTCCTCGTAGCGGGCGCGGGACTGCTCCGCCCAGACCAGGACCTCGTCGATGCTCGGTGCGTATTTGCGGACCAGCTTGGCCAGCGCGGCGCGGCGGTCCTCAATTTCGGCCAGCCGTTCCGGGCCCTCCGTGTCGAGGGCAGCCTGGTAGCTGGCCAGGTCACCGGCGATGTCGTTGAGGAGGAAGCCTACTTCCGCCAGCCGGGTCGCCGCGGAGCCCAGTTCGCTGTCGTGTTCGGCGACGTGCTCCAGGGTTCGTTTCGCGGCGTCCACCAGCGTGGTGGCATCGGCTTCTTCACCGAAGTCCTCGGCAATGAGGGCCTGATGGGCTGCGCTGGCCGCGATGCGGAGCTCTTCGACGTTGGCGAGCTTCACGGCTTCGGCCTTGAGTGACTCATCCTCCCCGGGCTGCGGGTCGACTGCGTCGATTTCTGCCAGCGCCGCCTCAAGGGACTCCGCCTCGCGCAGCCGTTCACGGGCCGCGCTGCGGAGTTCGTCCAGCTCGGCCTGGCTGGCCTTCCAGTGGCCGAACAGCTCCTGGTAGGCAGCCAGGCTGCCGGCGAGGTTCTCCCCCGCGAACTTGTCCAGGGCTTCGCGCTGTGCCACCGGGCTCTTCAGCCTGATCTGGTCCGACTGGCCGTGGACCACCACCAGCGTCCCGCCGATCTCGGCGAGCACTCCCACCGGGGCCGCGCGGCCGCCGAGGTAGGCACGGCTGCGGCCGTCGGCGCCGACGCTGCGGGCCAGCAGCAGTTCCGCGCCGCCGTCGAACTCCTCCACCTCGGCACCGGCTTCACGGGACCTGCTGATGGCGGCATGGCCGACGTCGAGCWTCAGCACCGCCTCGGCGGACGCACTCTTGGCGCCGCTGCGCACGGCACCGGCGTCGGACCGTGCCCCCAGCAGGAGGCCGACGGCGGTGACCACCATGGTCTTGCCGGCACCGGTTTCGCCGGTCACCACGCTGAGGCCAGGGCCCAGGGGCAGCGTCGCATCCGTGATGACGCCAAGGTCGCGGATTCTAAGTTCTTCGAGCATGGGTCACTTCGCAGTCGAGGGGTCGGTGGGCGCGCCGGGGTCTGCGTGTTGCGGCCCTGCTTTTGGCGGGGTGGACGGCGGCGGGGTGGGCAGCGGCGGCATCGGCCGCGGGGTGCGCACCACCGGGACCGGCCCGGTATGGATCATGCCGGTCTGCGGCACCGGACCGCGCCAGCCCTGGATGGGCAATTCAAACTTGCGGACCAGACGACCAGAGAACGGTGTCTGGTGGGTGCGGGCCAGCCGGACGGGGGTTGCCGAGCGGGTCACCTCCACGCGGGCGCCGGGCGGGAGGTCCACGGAGCGCCGGCCGTCGCACCACAGCACGCCCTGGGCGTCGGTGCGGTTCAGGATTTCCACGGCGAGCCGCGACCTGGGCGAGACCACCAGGGGCTTGGCGAAGAGAGCGTGGGCGCTGATGGGCACAATCAGCAGGGCCTCCACTTCCGGCCATACCACCGGTCCGCCCGCGGAGAAGGCGTAGGCGGTGGAACCGGTGGGGGTTGCGAGGACCACTCCGTCGCAGCCGAAAGACGTCAGCGGGCGCTCGTCCACCTCGGTGACCACCTCAAGCATCCGTTCCCGGTTGCCCTTCTCGATGGCGGCCTCGTTCAGCGCCCAGGTGTGCCAGATCTTGTGGCCGCGGACCCAGACCTGCACGTCGATGGTCATGCGCTCTTCCACGGTGTACTGCCGGCTGGCAATCCATTCCACGGTCTGGGCGAGGTCTGCTCGTTCGCTTTCGGCGAGGAAGCCGACGTGGCCGAGGTTGACGCCCAGCAGGGGCACATCCACCTCCCGCACCAGTTCCGCGGCGCGCAGGATGGTGCCGTCGCCGCCGAGCACCATCACAAGCTCGACGTCGGGAAGCTTGACGTGGTCGTGGAGCACCTCGACCGGCTGGTCCAGCCGTCCGAAGAACCGGACCATGTCGCCGAGTTCGGATTTTTGCATCACGGGAACGATGCCGGAGGCATGCAACTGGGCGCACGCTTCCCAGGCGGCCTTGAGGGACTCCTCGCGGCCGGTGTGGGCAAGGATGAGGACGCGCCTGCTCATCGGGTTCCGCCTTCTAGTGCTTCTCGTGCTGTTCTGGCCAGATCGTTCCGAGTAACGCAGCAACGGCTGCGTCCCGCTCCTCGATCTTAGGCAGGTCTGTCCGGTTCCCGCGCTTTATCCACAGGAAGTACTCGACGTTTCCGTCCTGGCCGGGCAGCGGGCTCTGGGCCAGCCCCTGCAGTTCCAGGCCTGCATCCATCGCGGCGGCCGCCACTTTGGTCACGGCCAGGCGGCGCTCCCGCGTTGAGGTGACCACGCCTGTGCGGCCCAGCCGGTCCTTGCCGATCTCGAACTGTGGTTTGACCATCAGCACGAGGTCGCCGCCGGGGACGGTGCATGCCGCGAGGGGCGCCACCACGAGGGTCAGGGAGATGAACGACAGGTCGGCCACCGTCACCGCCGCCGGGCCGCCGATCTCTTCCGGCGTCATGTAACGGACGTTCAGGCCTTCATGGACGGCCACCCGGGGGTCGTGCCGGATCTGCGGGACCAACTGGTCATGCCCGACGTCGACCGCCACGACGTGGTCCGCGCCGCGCCGCAGCAGCACTTCCGTGAAACCTCCGGTGGAGGCACCGGCGTCGAGGCAGCGTTTGCCGGAGACGTCGACGGCGGGGAAGGCGTCCAGCGCGCCGGCCAGTTTGTGGGCGGCGCGGCTGACGTATTCGTCTTCGCTGGTGGTGGCTACCTCCAGGGCAGTTCCGTCCTGGACCTGCAGGGACGCCTTGGCGAGCACGTCGCCGCCGGAGCTGACTTTTCCTTCACCGATGAGCCGGGCAGCGTGGGTACGGGATCTCGCCAGCCCGCGGCTGACAAGTTCCTGGTCAAGCCGGGTCATCGGTAGGTGTCCCCCGCCGCTGACCCGGAGACGTCTTCATTCAGCGCCGCCGCGAGGTCGTCGTGCAGACCGGAATATACCTCGCCGTGGGCGGCAACCGGCAGCTCCGGCAGCTCCCCGAGGCGTGCCAGGAGGGAGTCGACGGTCGGATCCCCCACCGCGGTCTCCCCCGTGTGTTCCGGCCAGTCAACGCCGGCGTCGGAATTTTCGGGGCCGGCAGTCTCCTGGCGGGCGTCAGTAAAAGGGTTCTGCTCGGTCATGCTGTCCAGTCTAGTGATCCAGCCACTCAAGGCCGGGCGCAAGGGCTGTGGACGTCTCAGGGTTCGCGGCCCACCAGGCGGCACAGGCGGCACGCCAGGAGTCGAGGTCCGCCGGGTCACCGCTGACACGCACGGTGGCGCTCTCCACGGACGCCGTCGCCGCGCCGCAGCGGTAGTGGCCGCCGTCGTGCTCCACGGCCGGGTAGGGCCGGTAGAGGTCGGTGAGGTCGTTGATCAGGAAGGTCGGCCGCTCCATAGTGCGGGCAGCAAGGATTGATTCACGCGTGTCGACGCCGGTCAGCACGGCCACCGTGGCGAAGCCGGCGTTGTTGCCGCCGAGGATGTCCGTGTCCAGCCGGTCACCGACAACGAGCGGGCGGTCGGCCGCCAGCCGTTTGGCGGCTGCGTGGAACAGCGGCGCCTCCGGCTTTCCGGCGACGAGCGGCTGCCTCCCGGTGGCGGCGGCGACGGCGGCAACGAGGGTGCCGTTGCCGGGGGCGATGCCGCGGGCCTGGGGAATGGACATGTCGGTGTTTGTGGCGACCCACAGGGCGCCGGCCGCGACCACGTAGGAGGCCTCGGCGAGGTCCTTCCAGCCGAGGTCGGGGTGGAAGCCCTGAACCACGGCTACCGGGTCCTCGGCCTCGCTGCGGACGGGAACCAGGCCGGCAAGTTCTATTTCGCGGGCCAGGGCGTCGCCGCCGGTGACCAGGACGCGGGCCCCGGCGGGCAGCATTGACGCGAGCAGCTCGCCGGCGGCCTGCGGCGAACTCACCACCTGCTGTTCCTCGGCCGGGGCGCCGAGGTCGCGCAGGTGCTGCGCCACTTCGGCCGGCGAACGCGAGGCGTTGTTGGTGACGTACCCCAGTCCGACGCCGATGCCTGCCAGCCGTTGCAGCGATTCCACAGCGCCGGGAATGGCGTGCGGACCGGCGTATACGACTCCGTCGAGGTCGGACAGGAGGGCGTCGAACCTGGAGATCAGCTCAGCGTCGGCCATGAGGGATCAGTCCTCCGCGCGATCCGGGCGGTGGGTGTCCTCGGAGCCGAAGTCGTCGGCGTTGGAATCGTCGGACTCCAGCTCGTCGGCTTCCACGGAATCCTGATCCGATTCGGCGTCGTCGGATTCGAAGAAACCAGCCTCCTCGTCATCGGAGCCGGATTCGAGATCCTGCGCGGCGGACCCGGACACGGGGTTTTCGGCGAGGCCGGCAACGGATTCGGCGCTGGCGGCCTGCGGTGCCGACTCACCGGCAGCGGCTGCCGAGTGCTCGGCGGACTGCTGCTGCAGGATCCGGCGGCGCTGTGCCTCTTCGCGGGCTTCTTCTTCCTCGTCCCAGCCGAGATCAATGATGTCCGGTTCCTCGTCGACGCCCATGCCGAGGGCGTTTTCTGCGACAACGGCCTGGCGCTGCCATTTGCCGGCTTCCGTTTCGCGGCCGACGGCGGTCAGGGCGTCAGCGTAGGCGCGGAAAAGGCGCGGGCTGTAGGAGAAGGCGCGGTTGATGTCGAGCTGGACAATTTCCAGCTCGGAGACGGCTGCGTCGAGCTGTCCGAGATCGGTGCGGGCACCGGCGGCGACAATTGCCAGTTCCACCTTTCCGGGCGCGTCGAGGTCTTTGGCTTCCTCGGAGCGAGCCATATCCAGTGCGCGGTCCGGACGGCCGAGGCCACGTTCGCAGTCGGCCATCACGGGCAGGTGCACGTTGGATCCGCTGATGCGGCGGTAGGTGCGGAATTCCCGGAGGGCCTCGCCGTAGTGGCCAGCGGCGTAGGCGGTGAGACCGACGGCTTCGCGGACTGCAGCGAGGCGGCCGCCGCGACGGCTGGCGGCCAAAGCGTGCTGGAACGCGAGCTCCGGCTCCTCATCGAGCAACCGGCCGGCCATCACCAGGTGGCGCGCGACCCAGGAAGCGCTGTTTTCCTCGAGAGTCTTGATCTGGTGCTGCGTTGCGCGGTCCAGTTCCTTGCCCGTGACGTCCTCGTCGATCTGGGGCGAACGCTCACGGTCGGGCCGGTTGGCGCTGCGCAGGTCCTTAGCGTTCGGCTCGCGCACGGGGCGGTCCTCGGCGCGGTCGCGGCCAAACTGCCGGGGCCCGGAATCGCCGCGGTCGAAGCTGCGGGCAGGACGGTCGTCGCGGTTCCCAAACGGCTTGCGGTTATCTCCGCCGCTGAAGGGTTTGCGGTCCCGGTC
>NZ_JBFTNO010000171.1:0-6974 GCF_056397525.1 Arthrobacter sp. 05L45_2
CCCGCCAGACGACCGTGTATTTTCCTTCCGGGGCGTCGGCTTTGACGGCCTGGGTGACGTGGTTATCGACGATGGCCACGGGCCCATCGGCCTGGTCGGTGCCCTTAGAATCCTGCACCCGGATGACGGATCCGATGGCAAGGGGGGTGTGGTCGAAGGTCAGACCGATCCTGGCGGGCACGGTGCGGATCGTGGAGCCGTTGGCCGGGTCGGTGGTCTCGAGGACATCGTGGGCCTGTGCCGCCGCGGCGGGAACCATCAGGAACGCTGCCGTGACCACGATCAGCAGGCATCGCCCAAGCGTGCGTCTTGGCCCGCGAGGGTGTGTTGTTTTCATGAGGGGTCCTTTCGGGAGCGGGATCCGTGGGGCTGTGGCGGGACGGTGCCCACCCCGCCACAGCCCGGGCGGCGTCCTTACTTTTCGGCGGTCCGGGTGCGCCGGCCGGCAAGGACCAGTCCCAGCGCGGCTGCGCCGAGGACGAATCCGGCTGCCCCCAGGACAACGCCCCACACCGAAGCTCCGTCGCTGGAAGCCTTCGAGGTCCGGGCCGCGGCCGCCGGGGACGCTGCAGCCGGAGATTCAGCGGCTGCTCCRTCCTCGGCGGTGGTGGTGAATGAYGGGGCCGGGTGCTTGGGTTCAGGCTGGCCCTGAGCGCTTTCCTCATCCCAGTTCACGACGGTCCCGTCGGTGTAGGTCTGGGCGGCTTTCAGGGTCACGGTCGTGCCCGCTGCCGGTAGCCTGCCAACGGAGAGGGAGAACGCCTGGTATTCGTTCTGTCCGAGCTGGTGTGTTGCGTCGGCGGTCCAGACCACGGAGCTCGGGGCCTTGGTGACTGTCGTTCCGGAAACGGTGACCGGCTTGGGCAGGTCGCTGGTGATGACCTGGACGCTCCAGCCCTCGACAGGTTTGACCGAGACCGAAGTGAACGGGGTATCGGTGGGCAGTTTGACTTCGAGCTTGCTGGTCTTCGCGGTCGGGGATTCGTTCGGGACGTTGAACGTCAGGTGCGTGTAGCCGTTGGCGCCAGTGTCGTCAGGGTTCACGGTGACGTGGGCGGAAGCGGCGGTGGCGCCCAGGACGATCATCCCCGCCGTTGCGGTGGCGGCGGTGAGGGTTTTGAGGGTACGACGGATTGAGGTTTTATGAACATGCCTTCCAAAAAGTGGGTGCGCGAACGGGCCGCTCGTGCGGCGGCGCATATGAGAGGGTCACGGCTGATCCCCCGACACCGGAGTTTCTGCCTATGGGATGGGCAGGGTCCGGCCGGGTCAGCGGCGTAGGGTCAGGTCCCGCTCAGAGAGCGGGCTGAACGCCCGGCGGCCTGCGCAGGGCAGGCAGCCGGAGGTTTCTCCACCGGGAAGGAATGAAGGTCAGGCGCGGGGCCGGAACGTGCGGCCAGTCAGGAATGACCACCGCTGTCAGGATCCGGATCAGGGGTCTCAGCCACGCGGCCAAAGCCCACACAGCTGCCTCGCCCCGGGCCAGCACCAGGGCGGTGGCCAGAGTCGCTGCGGCGTGCAGGATCAGCATCAGCGACCCCGGGGCTGCGGCGTGCAAGCCGAAAAATGGGCAGGGTGGAGGGTCGCGCGGGCACCGTCCGGCGCACTTCTTCCAGCGGTATCAAACAAGAGCGAAAGAACTTTGCTGCTGTCCGTTGGATCCTACGTGCCCGCTCCACCGCCGCAACCGTCCTGCGGACGGCAGCGCACCGGAGGGCTCGCGTCGGCGCTGCGCTTTTTTCCTCCCACAAGCCACCCGCTGCTTGCCCTGCGGGTTGCCCCGGCTCCGTCGGACACAGCTACGCGATGCTCCGCCCGCAGGCAAAAAACATGGTGGGGGAGAGGGAAGCCGGTACTCCAGGCACCCGCCCCAGCGAAACGGAGCATCACCACATGAACACCCAAACATTGACCCACGCGACCACAGGCGACACCGCCGAACCGGTCTCCGCCCCTGTCCTTCCCGCCGACGACCGGGCGGGGGACGGCTACGACTGGATGGACACCCTCGAGGGCACCGGCTGGTCCGTGCTGCCGAACTGGGGCAGCGAAGGATGGGACGCCGGATCCTGGCCGTACATCATCTTCGCCGTCGCCCGCACCCGGGACGGCAACGGGGAACTGTTCAGTTACGGCACCTACGTCGAGGGCGACACCTCCACACACTGGTTCCGGTCCCAGGACGCCTGCTTCGAAGCAATCACCGCCGAAGTGTTTTTCCACTGGGCCTCCGGCCAGTCAGACGGCCCGGAGAACCTCCCGGCCACGGCCGCCGAATTGCCCGCTGAGGACCGGAAGCCCTACCCCGGCTGGGCGGACTAGAAAACCCCCGGATGTCCCGGCCGCCAACCGGCCGGGACATCCGGAACCGCACGCCAGCATCCGTTGACAACATCATTGAGATTCCTTCGGATCGTACGTGCCCGCTCCAGCCCGTCTAGCCCCTCCTTCGTCGGGGCCTGCGGTGCAGGAAATGTCCCTCCGGCGCTCCTTCGTCGCTTATTTCCTTCGGGAATTTCCTTTCCCTTGCCCTGCGGGTAGACAGGCCTCCGTCGGGCRCAGCTCCGCAAGCTCCGCCAGCAGCCAAAAAACAACTGTGAGTCTTTACGTGGCTGGTCTGGGACTAGCTGGCAGTGTTGATGCCGGTCGTTCTGCCTGGCGCGTGACTCGAAAAAACAATTGCCCCCAGGGTGCGTTTCCCCCGACCTGTCCGCGCTGGGTGGAGCGGCCGGCGTTGACCTGTCTCACGTCGGTGGCTTGATTAGAAGCTTGCCCAGCCTCTTGAGGTTGTGGCTCATCACAGTTTTGCCTCGAAGTGATACTTCCCAGGTCCAGTGCCGGTCGCTATGCGGCCAGTCTTGCCCGTTCGTCATCGGCGTGGACTGCCACGCCCGCACCCACACCTACGCCATCATCGAGGCCAGCACCAAGCGACGTATCGCGTGCGAGCAGTTTCCGACCACCCCGGCAGGGATTTCCCGAGCACTTGCCTGGGTAGGCCGACGGACAGACGGCGATGTCGCCTGTCTATGGGCCGTCGAGGGTATCGGCTCTTACGGGGCGCGCGTGGCCAGGGCAGTAACCGATGCCGGCTATGACGTCGCCGAAGCTCCACGGATGAACGCCCGCGGGCGCCGGGGAATCGGCAAATCCGACCCGCTGGACGCCGCAGCCATCGGAACCGCAGTCCTGGCCTTAGAGGAGTCCCAGCTCCGAGCCCCGCGCCGGGATGAAGGAACCCGTGCCGGGCTCAGGATCCTGAGCGCAGCCCGGGACCAGTTGACCCGGGACCGAACAATGAATGTCAATGCACTCATCGCCTTACTCCGGGCACACGATCTGGGAATCGACGCCCGCAAACCTCTGGTGCCGGCCCAGATCGCCACGATCACCAGATGGCGGGAACGACAGGAGCAGATCGAACTGTCCATCGCGCGCGGGGAAGCAGTTCGGTTGGCGCGGCGCGTTCTCGAAGTGACCACCCAGCTGGCTGCGAACCAGAAGCGTATGACAGAGCTGATCCAGGAAAGCCCAGCGGCGCCGCTGTTGGAGATGGTGGGCGCCGGGCCGTCACGGTCGCTGCTGTCCTGACAGCTTGGTCGCATCCAGGAAGGGTTCGCAGTGAAGCTGCTTTTGCCTCAATGGCAGGGGTGAATCCCTTGCCAGCCTCAAGCGGTAACACTGTCCGGCACAGGCTCAACCGGGGCGGTGATAGGCGCCTCAACCGAGCCTTGCACACCATCACCATGACCCGAATGGTGCACGACCCCGGAACCCGGGACTACGTCGCCAGACGCGCCCAAGAAGGCCGCAGCTACCGCGAAATCCGCAGATCCCTCAAGCGCTACATCGCCCGAATCCTCTACCGCCAGCTCAACTCCCTTTACGCCACCGCGGAACTAGCCCCCCACGTTGCCGGGGCAGACGGTTCAGGTGGTCCGGCACCATTTGAGGGGCCTTGAAGTGAAGACTTGGCTACTGCCCGGGACGGTTGGGAACGTCGGCGTCCCAGGTCAGGTCTGCTCCCTCATTCAGGGGCAGCGCTTCGATGGCGGGGTCCCGCACTAGTGCCGATACGAGTTCATGGCTGCCGGCGACCACTGTGGAGTCGAAGTCTATTTCCGTCACCATGACCCAACTTCTGTCAGCTGGCCACAGGATGCTCGGTGACTGCGGAAATTGCGGGGAATGGTGCCATGGGACATGATTCACCCACCCGGGGTCACGGTAAAACTGTGGCGCTGCATTGAAGAGGTAGTGGGCGCGCCCCGGCAGGTTCAGTGTTTCTCCGTTGACCACCTCTGCCGGTAGAAGGCCCGAACCAGGTCCCGTGTTCAGTGCGGCAGAATCGGAGGTATTTTCCACGGGAGTCCTGTCGTCTGAAAAAGTGAGCTGGGCATAGCCGATGGAACTTGTCAGGCCTCCCCATCCTTCCCATATGGCGGTCACGCCCTTGGTTGGTGTGGAGGTGTGTTCACAGAGGCGGGCAGCCACTGCTGCCAGTGTGTCCGGTGCGAGGTTGCCGGTTAGGGGTTCCGAATAGCGCCAGCCCTCGCTGTCGAATGTTTCCTGCCGGCTCGGTGCTTGCCCAAGGAGTCGGTGGAATTGGGCCAACGGGTGCATCTTGGTCCCGAACGCACCCGCCACGGCTGACCAGCGGACCTGTTCCTCGTCGAGGGGGAAGACGTCCGTTACGGGATGTCCGTGCCACGTGCCGGTGTCTTGCGGGCGGTCCCGCGTCACCGGATGGAAGATCCTGGCGTAGGCGGGGAAGCCCCGTGGCACAACAGCGTGCATGTCATGCCACACGGTATCCATCAGAGGCTTGAGCCATTCACCGGGCGCAGCATTGGGCAACAATTTCATGGCGCCAGCCTAATAGTCGGCACGGGGCAACCACGGGCAACGGTTGCGAAACACAGCCGGATTGAAGCTGGCGCGAGACCGTGATGGCGCACCAGCGTGGGCAGTGTCCGATAAGGGATCGTTGATCGGCCGCTCAGCCGGTGTTAGCGTGAGGGCGATTGGGGGAGGAACAGTGCTATTACTCGGGTGGGGCTTGTTGGAGCGTTTCGTCCAGGCCGACGTTGCGATCCGCACGACGGCCAGCGCGGGTGTGCCTCCGGTACCGGCTCTCGTTCTCGTTGCTCTGGTCGTTGCCCTGGCAATCCTCATGGCGCATACTTTCCGCGCTCTGCTCTGCACCCTTCCGGCTCCAGGGGCCCACTCTGTCGCGCTGGGTCAGCGTGACCTGCACGGTCCAGGCTTCCTATCTTTGGTTCTATCCGCACCCGTCGGTGGGACAGGTCCCCGCGCTCCGGGCGGACGTCCCCGTCGCCCCGGGAGCCTCCACGCAGCCCTCTAGAATCCGACTCCGACTGATTCCGGCACTCTAGCCGTACACGGCTGGAACGTGCCTCCGCGTTGCGTGCGCTGCCCCTCCCGGACGACCTTCAGAACACTTCTCTGACTGCCGCCACAAGGAGCTCATCGCCATGTCCCCCGATACCCTTTTCTCCTCACTCCCACTCCGAAGCAAGCCTCCGAGGTACCGCTGGCCGGCGCGCCGCCGCCTTGGACTGCTTTGGAGGCTCGCGCGTCGGCTCTTTCGCCGTGCGGCTATGCGAGCCACTCTGTTCGGCGGGTGGGTCTGGTTCGCGGCCGGCTCGCTGATCGGATTCGAGGCGTTCGACATCGTCTTCGGCACGTTCGCCCTCGCCCCGGAGCTGCTCCCGCTCGTCATCCTCGGGCTCGCTCTGACCTGGTATTTCCGCGGTCAGTTTCGAAGGTTTTCGACGCGTGCCCGCGCGTATCGGCGCCTCCGACGCCTACGTGCCGATCGCAGCTGACTCTGCCGGCAGGCCCAAGGTTCTGTGGACGCCTTGGCGCCCGATAGGGAATCCTTCAGCGGGCGTACTTTAACTACGCCGCTATGCTCACGGATGTTAGCCTTTCATGCGTGCCGTTGCCACCGCTCGGGTTGGGATCCTCGGCGCCCGTCCTCAACCGTGTCGTCCCTTATGAACGACGCACAACAGCTTCTGAAAGCTCGTTCGGGGTGCTTGATGAGACTAGGACAGCGGTACCTCCGCGGGCGTTGATACGCACGGAGGGGCCCCCACCAAGTAGCCAGTCGTCTTATTCGGCAGTATGCGCAAGCCCATTCCCTCGCGGATTCCCGTGGTCCGGTCGGGGGCAGCCCCTGTTATCTGGTCATAGAGGATGGTCGTCGTGAAGACACCCGCGACCCGAATATGCACCCCACGCACCACAAGGTGCACGACCGCTCGCATCAAAAAGACGGCAGTGAACAGAGCTGCAAGCAAAATCGCGAGGACCAGGCTCGTCACTATCGGGATCTCAGCGCTCAACGGAATCACAACCGCAGACGTCGTGAGCAAGCCGAAAATGAGCACACCCACCCGGTATGGACCTGGCATGCGTGTGAAGAATGTTAGATCCGAAACGTCGTGTCCTTCGTTCACCCCTCTATCGTTGCCGGAAGCGGTTCGGCCGTCCAATCAACTCACGTCCAGTCCCATCGCAAGGACCCCCCACCGCATCAGCAAGAGTAGAGGCGCCGAATTCGTCCTTCTACGGCTGCCCGTAAGCCGATCCTTTAGCGGGCGGTGCAGTCAACCAGCCTTAGCCTGAGGGCGTCAACAAAAACGGGGTTATTCCCCTCAGGTTGCTGTGGACTGGCTGGTGTCGGCGTGGTCGGTGGTCAGCGGCGTTGGCTTGAAACCTTTGACGATCAGCCAGATACCTAGGGACAGTTCGAACACGGCGACGGGCAGTGCGGCAAGAACGGCGATCGGGGACACCGCGCCGTAGGCGCCGAAGTAGATTGCGATGTCAGAGGCCAGGAGCAGCGGGGCGCCGATGAATGCGATGATCGGCAGGATCCGGGGCACCAGGGCAGAGCGGTAGAGTACGTAGCCCAGGAGCAGGTCGCAGGCCGCGGGCATCAGGCT
>NZ_JBFTNO010000172.1:0-6858 GCF_056397525.1 Arthrobacter sp. 05L45_2
CCCGACGGCACCGTGACCTCGGCCAACACCCTCGGGGAGCAGCCCTGGTTCGAGCCGGTCGTCTGGGTGCTGCAGGTGATGCCGCTGTTCTTCGTGGCCGGCGGCGTCACGGGCCTGTATTCCTGGCGGCGGCTACGCGCCCGCGGGGGCAGCGCCCTCGAGTTCGTCCAGGGCCGCCTGCTCAGGCTGATCCGCCCGGCCGCTGTGCTGCTGGCGGCCATGTTTACGGCCCTCTGGGCGGCGCGGCTCAGCGGCGTGGACCCGCAAGTGATCCAGCTGCTCGCCGCCGGCGCGGGTATGCCGCTGTGGTTTCTGGCCGCCTACCTCGCCGCGCAACTGAACCTGCCCTGGCTCTCGGCACTCCACGCCCGGGCGCCGTGGCTGACCCTGGCCGCCCTCGTTTCCCTGGTGGTGGCCGTGGACTGCCTCCGCGCAGCCCTGCCCGGGCTGGCCTACGCCAACATGGTGTTCCTCTGGTGCGCCGTGCAGCAACTGGGCTTTGTGGTCGCCGACGGCTCGCTCCAGGGGCTGGCGACGTCGCGGTTGGTCGCCCTTGCGGTGGGAAGCAACCTGGTCCTCGCCGTCCTGGTCTTACTGCGGCTCTACCCCGGAAACATGCTGGTGAACCTCAACCCGCCCAACCTGACGCTGTTCCTTCTCGGCGTCTCACAGGCCGCCTGCCTGCAACTGGCGCGGCCGCTGATCACCCGGGTCGGGACGTTGGACGCGGTCCGGATGGTCCTTGCCCGGGCGRGACGGCGCTCCATGACCGTCTACCTGTGGCACCTGCCGTTGCTCGCCGGTATGTCAGGCCTGTTCCTGCTCACGGACCTTCGGCAGCCGGCCGGCGGAACGGCGGCCTGGTGGTGGACCCGGCCGCTGGCGCTGGCCGCCGTTATCAGTTTGCTGCTGCCGGTGGTGGTGCTGTTCGGGCGGCTCGAGGAACTTCCGACGTCGGACCACGCCCGGGCCCGGCCGGCGGCGGCCGTGGTGACTGCCGCCGTCGTCGTCTTCATTCCGGTGGCCGACGCGGCACTGAACGGCCTCACGCTGGGGCTCCTTGGCGGCGGCGCGGCATGCTTCGCCCTGGCAGCCCTGCTGCTGGGCCGCATCCCGGACCGGACAGCGCACGGAGCGGGCGCTTCCGACGCCGGACGGCCATTGCCACACCCGCCTTTAAGTGCCAATCTCGAACCATGACGGAGAACTCGGCAGAAACGCAAGACACGTTCAGTCCGGACGTCACCACCACCCGAAATGATGCCCTGCACCGCTATGAGCTGCATGTGGGCGGGGAGCTCGCGGTCCAGGTGCGCTACATCGACAGGCCGGGACACGTGGACTTCATCCACACCGAGACGGCCGAGAAATTTGCGGGCCAGGGCCTGGCGAGGGTGTTGGCACACTTCGCCCTGGACGACGTTGTTGCGTCCGGGAAGCGGATCATCCCGCACTGCCCCTACATCTACCGGTACCTGCGCCACCACGATGCCTACGAGCAGTGCATTGACTGGCCCGAGCAGGCGCCCGCCGGGGCATAGCTTGTGACCGGAGCGACAACCTCGTAGTGTGGGGGTTGAGTTATGCAGCTGGCTCATGGACGTATCATTGGAGAACCCCGTGAACCACAAACTGCGTGTGCTTGTCCGTGTGGATGTTGATCCCGGACAAGTGACCCTCGAAGTCACCGGATGCCTGACCCAGGCAAGCTACCCCGCCCTGCTGCACATTGTTCGCCGTGCCAGCCGCCTGGCCGCCGGAGCGGACGTCTGCATCGATCTGCATGGCGCCTCCCACCTTGACCCCGAAATCCTGCTGTACCTCCGGCAGCTCGCCGCCGCCCAGGATCCCGTGCCCGGCGGTGACCCCGTGGCCGCGGCCGTCGGGATTGCGCCGAGCGGCGCCGAATCTTTCCGCCTGAGCCTCAACGAGCCGGCCGACCTGCCGATCTGCCTGCTGCATGTGGGCTCCGGCGGCGAGGTCCTGGCGGGCCTGGACAGCGACATCGGCGGGACCGTGCACGGCCAGCTCCCGACCGAGGTGGACGGCCTTGATGGCGTCGAGCAGGGGCCCGCGGATGCCCTTCCGGCCGCGGCCTCCGGCCTCATCGACGGCCTGGAGCTCTCCGACTACTTCGAGGGGACGCTGGACCCGGCTGCCACTGTGGCGGCGCTGTCCGATACGGCCCTCGGGCAGCTCGCCGACGCCCTCTACCAGCACCTGGACACCCCGAGCCCCAGCTTCGGCGCGCATACCTGGTATGAACTTGCCTCCGAAGAGCTGCAGCAGCGCTACCGGACGGCCGATGCGGACGGCTCCGTCGACCCGGACGGCTCCGTCGGGTCCGCCGAGCCCGTAGCGGCCTTCGAAGCCGTCGTCGAGGCCGCACCCGAAGGCCCAGCTGAAGGCGAACTCGCGGCGGGACCGGCACTGGCCTGACACCCCGGAGGCGCGGGGCTAGGCTGTGGCCATGAACACACCAGCTCCGAGCCCGTCCGCCACGGCAACCACCGCCCTGATCACCGGCGCGACGGCGGGGTTGGGGGCCGAGTTTGCCCGCCAGCTCGCCGAGCAGGGACACAACGTGGTCCTTGTGGCCCGCGACGCCGCCCGGCTGCAGGCCAGCGCCGCCGAGCTGGAGAACCGCTACGGGATCCGGGCGGAGGCGCTCGCCGCCGACCTGGTGGACGACGGCGGCGTGGCCGCTGTCGTCGCCCGGTTGAGCGATCCGGCACGTCCGGTCGAAATCCTCGTCAACAACGCCGGCATGGGCCTGCTGCGTTCCTTTGCCGATAACGACGTGAGCGAGGAGAAGCGGCACCTCCGGCTGCACGTCGAGACAGCCCTGGAGCTGACCCACGCCGCCTTGCAGGGGATGCTGCAGCGTCAGTCGGGCCGCGTCATCAACGTCGCCAGCGTGGCCGCGTTCCTGCCGCGCGAAACATACTCGGCCGCCAAGGCGTGGCTGCTGAGCTTCAGCCGCTGGGCCAATCTGGCCTACGCCGGGCACGGGGTCAAAGTCACGGCCGTCTGCCCCGGCTTCACGCACACCGAATTCCACGACCGGATGGGTATGGACAAGACCGTGGCCCCGTCCTGGATGTGGCTGCAGGCAGAACAGGTGGTCCGCGAGGGCCTCGCCGATAACGACAAGGGCAAAGCCGTCTCCATTCCGAGCAAACGCTACAAGGTGCTCGTCGCGGCGACCCGCCTCCTGCCGGCCCGGCTGGTCGCCGGCCCCCCGCGGCGGGCGAAGTAGGCCAGCGGGGCTCCCAACGCCAAAAGGCCCGCCCGCGCGCTTCCCAGGGGAAAGCGTACGGACGGACCTTTGTGGGCGGGGCTCGGACTACACGTTCGGGACCGGCAGGCCGGAAATTAGGCCGGCGCCGGGACCCTTCCGGCGTCGCCGTTGTGTCCCTCAGGCGTGCTGAGCGGCATGTCCATGTGCTCCAGGTCGATCAGCGGGTTCTCGTCCTGGGTCTTGACCAGTTCGCGGGCCTCCGCCTGCGTGTCCACGCTGGGCATSGAGCCCGGCAGCGGCATCTGGGCSGATTCCTTSAGGAAGTAGATCGCCACRGYGCCGATCGCCGAGGTGGCCATCAGGTAGTAGGCCGGCATCATGTCGTTGCCGGTSGCGTTGATCAGCGCGGCRACGATGAACGGGGTGGTGCCGCCGAAGATCGCCACGGAGAAGTTGTACGCAATACCCATCGCGCCGTAACGGCTGGCGGTCGGGAACTGGGCCGGCAGGGCCGAGGCCAGGTTTGCGACGTAGAACGTCACCGGGAAGGCGATCAGGGCGAGGCCGGCCAGGGTGGACCAGATTTCGCCGATGCCGATCAGCAGGAAGGCGGGGGTGGCCAGCACGATGGTGCTGATGGCGCCGATCCACAGCACGGGGCGGCGGCCGATCCGGTCCGAGAGCTTACCGGTCAGCGGAATGCACAGGCTCATGATGACCAGCACGGGGATGGTCAGCAGGGTGCCGTGGACCTCGTCGTAGCCCTTGGACTCGGTGAGGTAGGTCGGCATGTAGGAGGTCAGGGCGTAACCGGCAGTGTTGGCTGCGGCCACCAGGATCATCGCGACGATGATGGAGCGCCAGTAGGCCTTGACGATGCCGACCGGGCCCTTGGAGGCTGCGGCGTCGGACGCGGTGGCGTCCTTGGCGAGGCTTTCCTGGGCGTCCAGGGTGGCTTGGAACTGSGGSGATTCCTCGATCTTGCTACGGAAGTARACRGCGATCAGGCCSAGCGGRCCGGCSAGSAGGAACGGAATMCKCCAGCCCCACTGCTCCATGGTGTCCTGGCCGAGGGTCAGCTGCAGGACCGACACCAGGGCGGCGCCGAGGGCGAAGCCGAGGTAGCTGCCCATGTCCAGGAAGCTGGCGAAGAATCCGCGGCGCTTGTCCGGGGCGTATTCGCTCACGAACGTGGTGGCACCGGCGTACTCGCCGCCGGTGGAGAAGCCCTGGATGAGCTTGAAGAGAACCAGCAGGACGGCGGCCCAGATACCGATCTGGGCGTAGCCGGGCAGGAGACCGACGGCGAAGGTGCTGGCGGCCATGATCATCAGGGTCGCGGCGAGGACCTTCTGCCGGCCGATCTTGTCGCCGAGCCAGCCGAACACAACGCCGCCGAGGGGGCGGGCAATGAAGGTGGCGGCGAAGGTGCCGAGAAGGAAGAGGGTCTGGACGGACTTGTCCGCCTCCGGCAGGAATACCGGGCCCATGGTGGTGATCAGGTAACCGAACACACCGACGTCGTACCACTCCATGGTGTTACCGACGATGGTGCCGCCGAGTGCCTTTTTGAGCATCGGGCGGTCGACGACGTTGACGTCGGACTCGCGGAGCCGACGTCGGCGCAGCTTCGGTTTCTTGACGCCCTGTGGTGCGCCTTGGTTAGTCCCGCCGGCGTTAACAACGCCTGCGGAAGAGTCGGTCCTGCTTCGGTCTGTGGGCATTTGGAAAGCTCCTAGGGAGATCATTTGCTTGCGACTTGTAGCTGCCCCGCTCCGGGCAGGCTCTCAATTTTACGGGATTCCTCTGGAGTTTCCGATTTTGGTGCCGTATGATCCTCCGTTTTCGGGGCTCCGGAGGGTGCTATTCGGGGCACGCCAATGGCCGATTTATCCGCGTGGTTCTTGGGAAGTAGGCAGTTCGCTTAGTTTCCCCGCAAATTTTTTCCGGCGCGGCCAGTTTGTGGTCCGGTTTGGGCCCGTTTGTGCCCCTCCGCGGTCCCCTACCAGCCCGGTTTTGGGGCCGTGCGGGCGCCGCTTCAGTTCTCCAGGGCAGGCCGGGCCAGGCGCATCTCGGGCAGAGCCGACCACTCGGCCGGCAACAGTTTCCGTTCGCCGTCGGGCCGGAACCCGTGCTTGGCGTAAAACGCCCGCGCCCGGGGGTTGTCCTCGAGCACCCACAGGTACGCAGGGGAGGTGCCGATGGCGGCTGCCAGCAGGGCAGAGCCGAGCCCGGAGCCGTAGGTCCGGCGGAAAGTGTAGAAGGAGTACAGCTCCAGTTGCCCGGGCCGGTCTTCGTCCCGGCCGGGGCCGGCGTCGGCGAACCCAACAATCTCGTCGTTCTCATCCAGGGCGATGATGCGCGGCTCTGCGCTGGCCAGGTAGGGGCGGCGGCGTTCCACCCGGAGGTCGATGGTGGCCCGGCGGTCTTCGAAGAAGCGGGCCGGCAGCTGGTGCCCGTAGCACTCCTCGTGCACGGCGGTGTGCATCCGGACCAGGGCGTCGGCGTCATCGGGGGTGGCCTGGCGGGTCCTGTATTCCATGCCCCTAGCCTAGAGACATCTCACGGGCGCAGACCTACGATTGGGGGACGCTTCATTTCATCGCAGAAAGGAAGGCCCATGGCGGATCATCACTCGAAAGAGATCGAGCCGGACGTAGCCAGTCATCTTGCGGAATCCATGGACGAGGCACCCGGGCCCGAGTCCAGGCGCCCGGAGCCGCCGTCGGCGGCTGACGGCCACGAATGGCCGGACGGCAGCGGCGAGCACCGCCATCCGAAGGACCGGGACGTTTCCCGCGGGCAGCAGGGCCAGCAGGTGGCCGACGCGGCCATGCACCGGCAAAGCCGGCCGCAGATCCCGCACCACAACTAGGCAGAGCCCGCACCACAACTAGGACGCGAGGGCCCGTTACGGCGGGCCCTCAGTCGTGTTCGGCGGCGGCTTCCTCAACAACCACGTCCTCCGGCGCCTTGTCGAGGCGCCAGCCGCGCCAGACCGGGTGCCGAAGCTTCCCACCGCCGGTCCAGTCGCCGAAGGTGACCTCTCCGACCAGCCGGGCCGACACCCAGCGGGCGTCCGCGGCGTCTTCCGCGGGAACCTCGGCGAAGGGTGAGGTCTTACGCGGGATCGCGTCCAGTTGCTGCCGCAGTTCCTTGAGTTCACGGGTGCTGAAGCCGCTGCCCACCCGGCCCACGTAGCGCAGCGACTTGCCCTCGGGCACGCCCAGCAGCAGCGACCCGACCGAATTGCTGCGGCCGCCGTTGCCTGGCCGCCAGCCGCCCACCACCACCTCCTGGGTCTTTTCAAACTTCAGTTTCAACCAGGACCGGCTCCGCTGCCCGACGTAGCGGCCATCGACGCGCTTGGCCATCACGCCTTCCAGGCCGAGTTCCTCGGCGCTTTCCAGCAGGTGCCCGACGTCGGCGTCGATCACCGCGGACAGCTCCACCGGGAAGGCCCGGACTCCGCCGTCCCCGGAACCGCCGACGCCGGTATGGAAAGCCTCGAGGTGTGTCCGCCGGTCCCGGAGGGGGAGGCGGCGGAGGTCCTTGCCGCCGTCGGTCAGCAGGTCGAACAGCATCAGGCGCACCGGTGTTGCGGCCCGGGCTTTGGC
>NZ_JBFTNO010000173.1:0-6842 GCF_056397525.1 Arthrobacter sp. 05L45_2
CGCTACGCCTGTCCCGGAGGGCAGGGTGGTCCACGCATAGCCGAGGTCGATGGTCGCTACGCCTGTCCCGGAGGGCAGGGTGGTCCACGCATAGCCGAGGTCGATGGTCAGGCCGCGGCGCCGCTCCTCCTCCCACCGGTCCGGCTCCATCCCGGTGAGGGCGCGGACCAGGGTGCTCTTGCCCGAATCGACGTGCCCGGCCGTGGCGATGACGTGCACTGTTTAGCCCGCTCCGCCTGCGTCGGCAGCCGTCAGGGATGCCCGGGCCTGCCGTACAGCATGGAGAATCCGTTCGTCGTCCGCAGCGGGAACGCAGCGCAGATCGATCAGGCAGGCGCCGTCGTGGACGCGGGGCAGTACGGCCGGGTCACCCGTGCGCAAGGAGCGCGCGAGGCGCTCCGGGAGCCGCAGCGCCCATCCCGGCAATGGAACTCCGGGGGCGCCGCCGCCACCTACCCGGCCCTCATGGGCCACGACGGGCACATCGAGGGCCTCGGCAAGCCGGTCCGTGCGCCGCCGCAATTCATCGGCGTCGGCGTGCAGGGCCTGAAGAACCGGAGGCGGTCCCCCGGCAAGCGTCGCCTCCAGGGCGGCGAGGGCGAGTTTGTCGGCGCGGACCGCCCGGGCCAGCGGGTGGCGGGCCAACCGCGCGATCATTTCCTTGCTGCCCAGCAGCAAGCCCGCTTGCGGGCCGCCGAGCAGCTTGTCGCCGCTGGCGATGACGACGTCGGCCCCGCCCACCAGCGCGGAGGTCACGTCCGGTTCGTCGGGGAGGAGGGGGTCCGGTGCGAGCAGCCCACTGCCGAGGTCCGCCACGAGCGGCACGCCGTTGGACTCGGTCAGCGGACCCAGTTCGTGCAGCGGCACGGCCGACRTGAAGCCATCGACCCGAAAGTTGCTCGGATGGACCTTGAGCACACACCCGGTCTGCGGTCCCAGCGCGTCCGCGTAGTCGCGCAGGCGGGTGCGGTTGGTGGTGCCAACCTCCCGGAGCGTCGCGCCGGTTGATTCCATCAGGTCGGTCAACCGGAAGCCGGCACCGATCTCGACCAGCTCGCCCCGGCTAATGACCACCTCCCGGCCGGAGGCCAGGGCGGTGGTGGCCAAAACCAGTGCGGCCGCACCGTTGTTGACCACCAGGGCGTCCTCGGCGGCGGGGCAAGCGGCGAGCAAGGCGTCCCGGGCGCCTGCTCCCCTGCGTGACCGGGTCCCTTCGGCGAGGTTCAGCTCGACGTCAACATAGCCGCTGGCGGTGACGATGGCGTCCACCGCGGCTTCGGAGAGCGGGGCGCGTCCCAGGTTGGTATGGACGACGACGCCGGTGGCGTTCAGGAMCGCGTGCAGCGTTGTTGGCCGCCGTGCGGCGAGGGCGGCAAGCAGTTCCCGCTCGACCAGCCGGGGTGGGAGCTCACCGCGGCGCGCCCGCTCCTGGGCCTGCGTGATGAGGTCACGGATAATCCGCTCACTGAGCCGGGACCTGGCCTCGCGCACGGCTGGCAGCGCCAGGAGATCATTGGTCCGGGGAATCAAGCGCCGGGGGTCAACGTGGTCCACAGCCCTCCTCCGGCGCCGGCGGTCATGCTTGAAGTTGGCGGTGGCGGACGGGAATCGAACCCGCCAGGCCGAGATACTCAACCGCACCGGTTTTGAAGACCGGGGGGCCCACCAGGACCCGGACGCCACCGCGCATCAATATAGCAGGGTTGCCTCGGGAGGTACGCTAGGCGGGTGAATGAGGCTCAGACCACAGCCCGGCAGCTCAAGGACGGCAGCCCGGGGACATTTCGGCTCACCGACTTTGCCCACGGAGGGGGGTGCGCCTGCAAGATTCCTCCCGGCGAACTCGAAGATGCCGTCCGGGGCCTCATCGGCCAGGCCGGCCCGGAGGTGCTCGTTGGCCTCGACAGCGGGGACGACGCCGCGGCCGTTTTGGTGCGCGATGATCTGGCTGTCCTCACCACCGCCGACTTCTTCACTCCCGTCGTCAACGATGCGTACGACTGGGGCCGCATCGCGGCGGCCAATGCCCTCTCGGATATCTATGCGATGGGTGGACGGCCCGTCACGGCCATCAACCTGGTCGGCTGGCCGCGGGGTGTCCTGCCGATGGAACTCATGACCGAGGTGCTCCGCGGCGGGCTGAGCGTGGCAGCCCAGGCCGGGTGCCCGGTCCTGGGCGGGCACTCCATTGATGATCCGGAGCCGAAGTACGGCATGGCGGTCACCGGCGTCGCCCATCCGGACCGGCTGCTGCGCAACGACGCCGCCCGCCCCGGGCTGCCCATCACGCTGACCAAGCCGATCGGCGTCGGGCTCCTCAACAACCGCCACAAACAGACCGGCGAAATCTTCGAAGAGGCAGTCGAGACGATGGCCAGCCTCAACCGTGACGCCGCCGAGGCCGCGGTGGCCGCCGGCGTCAAGGCGGCCACCGACGTGACCGGCTTTGGACTGCTGGGGCACCTTTTCAAGATGGTCCGGGCCTCGGAAGTGGGTGCCGTCATYGATGTCAGCGCGGTGCCCCTCGTCGACGGCGCCCGGGAGGCGCTGCACGATGGCTTCGTCTCGGGCGGGACCCGGCGCAACCTTGACTGGGTCCGGCCCCACCTCGGCGCGACCGCCGGCATCAGTGAGGACGATCTTTTGCTGCTGGCCGATGCCCAGACCTCCGGCGGCCTGCTGGTTGTCGGTGAGTTGCCAGGCTACCCCGTCATTGGCCACACCACGGCCGGCCGGGGTATCCAGATCCGCTAGGTCGGGGTCGGCCGGTCAGCCGCCGGTGGTAATCGCGTCACCGGTGATGCCGGCAGCACGGCGGGCAGCGAGYCGGTTCTTCTGCGGTTCAATGGTGTACCGGGGGTCCTTGGCCGAGGCTAGGCCGGCCTCGAACACCCCGAAGCGGGTCAGGGCCGAGGCGGCCAACAAGGCCACTCCCGAAGCTGCCGCTGCCACACGGTTACGTCCACCCAGGAGTGTCCCCAGTCCCCCGGCCAGGGCAAGCCGTTCGCTCCATTTCAGCATGGCGCCGGCCTTGCCCTGGTGCAGGGGTTCTGCTGCCACCGGGTCCATCCGCCGCTCCATCATCTTCATCGCGATTACATCGCCCACGACGCCGAGGACCGCGAGTTTCCGCGCGGGGCCGGCTTCGCGCACTGGTGTGGTGATCATGGCGAGGCCGCCGGACGCGAGGCTGGCCGAGCTCACGAACACGAACGGCAGATCCTCGTGGCCGGCGTGCCACGTCGGGGTGGCGGTGTCGCCGAGCAGCACGGCCGTATAAGCCGCCAGGGGCCCGGCGAACAGCGCGGCCTCGAAACCTGCCGGGCCCTCTACCGCCCGCAGCACTGTCCGCAAGGGACCGAGAGGCAACCGCTCACCGCTCATCCGGTTGATCTCCGCCACAGCGGCGACGCCGGTCCCGGCGCTGAAAGCGCTAAGAATCCAGGACCCGACGCTCATCGGCGAGGTCACCTTGAACGTCCGCAGCATGTTCAGGAATCGTTCCGGCCTGCCGAGGTCCTTGATCAGTGCGACCGCGCCGAGGCCCACCGCGGCGAGGGCACTCAGCCGGGCGTTGCGGCGCAGCGCCGGCCGACCGGTGAGCTGGCCGCCGAGCCCGAGCAGGGCCGAGCCGCCCGCGACCCCACCCAGGAACAGGTAGATGGCAACGTCGTCGCCCCATGGAGCCGGTTTGACCACCGGACGGCCGTAGTACGAGGTGAACTCCGGCTCCGGCACCATCGGCATTTCCCGCGAGCCGTCACTGTTGTCACGGCGGCGTCCGGTGCCGCGTTTAACGCCGGTCCGGCGGCGCCTGGCGGGCTCTGCCGGCCGGAAACTGTCGAATTCTGAAAGTGTCACTCCCGCCCTCCCAGGAAAGCCACCGCTGCGGCAACGGCCATGCCGGCTACCGCCAGGCCGGCCCGCTGGTACATTCTGGGCAGGTCTGCGGTGGGGACCCGAGGATCCGGCGGGAGTCCGTATACCTCGGGCTCGTCGAGCAGGAGGAAGACCGAGCCGGTTCCGCCAACGCCGTCGTTTTCGTTGGCACCATAGAGCCTCGCCTCGGTCATGCCCTGCGCATGCAGGTCGGCGACCCGTTCCCGGGCCGCCTCCACCATGTCGTCGTGGTCGCCGAACTTGATGGACGTCGTCGGGCAGGCCTTGGCGCAGGCGGGCGTCTCGTCGGCCACTAAGCGGTCGTAGCAGAGGGTGCACTTCTGGGCGATGCCCGCGTTGGGGACGGCGGGATGCCCGGCGTGCTGGTCCTCCCGGCTGGTGGCGACCTTCACCGTGCCGTTGCTGCGGCGCTCGATCACGCCGAAGGGGCAGCCGGCCACACAGGTGCCGCAGCCGTTGCAGACATCGTCCTGGACCACCACGGTACCGAATTCGGTACGGAACAGTGCTCCGGTGGGGCAGACATCGAGGCATCCGGCGTGGGTGCAGTGCTTGCAGACGTCGGAGGACATCAGCCAGCGGAAGTCTGCTGTGTCCGGCGGGGTGGTATCCGCCGCCGCGAGGTCCGTCACGGCAGCCCCGGCCGGGGCGGGCGGTCCGATGCGCGGCATGCCAAGGCTCACCAGCGCGCGGCCGGACTCCCGCGCCTCGACGATCCGCTCCTGACCCTGTTCGATGAACGCGACATGCCGCCAAGTGCTGGCGCCCAGCGCTCCGGTGTTGTCGTATGAGGACCCGAGGAGCTCCAGGTTTCCGTCCTGCGGGTTGTGGTTCCACTCCTTGCAGGCAACCTCGCAGGCCTTGCAGCCGATGCAGATGGAAGTGTCGGTAAAGAACCCCTTGCGCGGATGGTTGTGCTCCCAGTGGGCATCGGCGGTGGGGTCGGTCGGTCCGGCCAGCTGGCCCATCTAGTCCTCCAACGTCGGGTCGGTGTCCGGAAGGCCGCCATCAGGGGTCGGCCGTCCGGGCGGGGCAAAGTGTGCGGTGGCCGCGGCAGCAGCAGTCGCGTCGATCACTGCGCCTCCCCCTCGGGGCGTTGGTCCCTGCCGGAGCCAGGGTCGATGCCTTCCGCTTCAGGATCGGTCACCGCGCGGTTCCCGGTCTCGGTGGTCACCCCGGCGCGGGCTTGGTATTCGGCGACCAAGGCAAGCAGTTCGGCACCACGCGGGCGGCGCCCCGGGCAGATGTCGCAGGAGGCTACCTTCGATTCCTGGATCTGGACGTTGGGATCCAGCGTCACACCGAGCAGGTCATTGGCCGCATCGCCGCTCACGACGGCGTTGCTGCCGACGCCCCAGTGGTAGGGCAACCCGATTTGGTGCACGGTGTGGCCGCCGACTTTCAGCGGTGTCATCCGTTCCGTGACCAGCACCTTGGCCTCGATAGCCGATCGGGCGGAAATGATCGTGGCCCACCCGTAGGGTTCCAGTCCGCGCTCGGCGGCCAATTCCGGCGAGACCTCGCAGAACATTTCCGGCTGCAGCTCCGAGAGGTACGGCAGCCACCGACTCATGCCGCCCGCCGTATGGTGCTCGGTCAGCCGGTAGGTCGTGAACACGAACGGGTAGACGTCAGCTCCGGGGGTGCCGGCGCTTGGCGCGCTGAGATTGTCTTTCCGGGGATACACCAGGCGTGCCGGGCTCTGCTGCTGCGGGTAAAGCGCGTTGGCCACGGGCGATTCCTGGGCCTCGTAGTGCGTGGGAAGGGGCCCGTCCACGAGGCCTTTCGGCGCGAACAGCCAGCCCTTGCCGTCGGACTGCATGATGAACGGGTCATCGCCGCTGAGTGCGGCCGGACCACCGAGCGCGGGGTCGGGCCTGCTGCCCGGTGCGAGGTCCACCGGGAAGTCCGGCACGTCGTCGCCGATCCATTTGCCTTGTTCCTGATCCCACCAGATGTATTTTTTCCGCTCGCTCCACGGTTTTCCGGCCGGGTCAGCGGAGGCCCGGTTGTAAAGGATCCGGCGGTTGGCCGGCCAGGCCCAGCCCCATTCCGGAGCGGCGGGCCCCTGTTCCTGGCCCGGCTTCCGGTTGGCGGCGTGGTTGATGCCGTCAGCGTACACACCGGTATAAATCCAGCAACCGCCGGACGTAGAACCGTCGGCGCGCATCTCGGTGTAAGCGGAGAGCGGCTTGCCGGCATCCGGTCCGTCCAGGTGCCAGCCGTTGATCTCGGCAAGCACCGCCGCTGGATCCGGATCGCCGTGTTCATCCGTGGGGTAGTCCCACGTCAGATCCAGCAGCGGACGGTCGCGCTCATCCTGGGAACCGGCCAGCTTCTCCCGGATCCGCTGGCCCAGTTCGAAGAAGAACTGCAGTTCGCTTTGGCACTCCCCCGGCGGTGCCACCGCCTGGTGCCGCCACTGCAGGAGCCGTTGGGTCTGCGTGAACGATCCGGCCTTCTCGACGTGGGATGCCGCCGGCAGGAAGAACACCTCAGTCTCAATGTCCTCCGTGCGCAGTTCCCCGGACTCGATCTCCGGGCCGTCCTTCCACCAGGTTGCCGACTCGATCATGTTCAGATCCCGCACCACCAGCCACTTCAGATGCGACATGCCAAGCCGTTGCATCCGGCCGTGGGCCGAGCCGACGGCGGGGTTCTGCCCGAGCAGGAAGTATCCCTCCACCTCGTCGTCGAGCATGCTCATCACCGTCTCGTAGGTGCCGTGCGCTCCGGTCAGCCTCGGGAGGTAGTCGTAGGCCCAGTCGTTGTCCGCGGTCGCGGCGTCACCCCACCAGGCCTTCAGCAGGCTGATGGTATAGGCATCGGCGTCCGCCCAGAAACCCTTCTGTTGCTTCGACGCGTTGGCGTCCAGATAGTCCTGCAGCGTGTCGTGGCGCCCGACGCTGGGCATGGGCAGGTAGCCCGGCAACAGGTTGAAG
>NZ_JBFTNO010000174.1:0-11911 GCF_056397525.1 Arthrobacter sp. 05L45_2
GTCCAACGGTCCAACGAGATCCTGCGGATCGTCCAGCTCTGGATYAGCCACGGCGTCAAGATCTTCCGAGTGGACAACCCGCACACCAAGCCTGTGTGGTTCTGGGAATGGCTGATCGCCAAGGTCAACAAGAAGAACCCCGACGTCGTCTTCCTCGCCGAGGCGTTCACCCGGCCTGCGATGATGCACGCCCTGGGCCGGGCGGGATTCCAGCAGTCCTACACGTACTTCACGTGGCGCAACACCAAGGAGGAGCTGGAGACCTACTTCGAGGAGGTCAGCCACGAATCCCCCGCGTTCTTCCGGCCGAACTTCTTCGTCAACACCCCGGACATCCTCACCGAGTACCTCCAGTTCGGCGGCCCGGCGGCGTTCAAGATCCGCGCCGCGCTCGCCGCCACGGCCAGCCCTACCTGGGGCGTCTACGCCGGCTTCGAACTCTACGAGCACGTGGCCCGCCCCGGCGCGGAGGAGTACATCGACAACGAGAAGTTCGAATACAAGGCCCGTGACTGGGAGGCAGCCGCGGAATCGGGCCGGACGCTGGCCCCCTACCTGACCCGGCTCAACGAAATCCGGCACACCCACCCGGCCCTCGGGGACCTGCAAAACCTGACCGTGCACGCCAGCACGGACGACGCCACCGTGGTGTACTCAAAACACAAGACGCTGCCGGACGGCACCAAGGACACCCTGATCATCGTGGTGAACGTGGACCCGCACGGTACCCGGGAGAGCACGGTCTCCCTGGATCTGGCCGCCCTGGAGCTCGATCCGGAGAACCTCACCGCCAACGGCGGCTACATCGTCGATGACCTGCTGACCGGCGAAAGCTGGGAGTGGGGGGAGTACAACTACGTCCGCCTCGACGCGCACGTCGAACCMGCCCACATCCTGAGCATCCGGAGGYAGCGCCARTGAGYTTCAGCCCGAGCAAACCCAACCAGCACTTCACCCCGAAGGGGACTTTCGAACTGAACGCGCCAGGCCTCCAGCACGATCCCCACTGGTACCGCAAGGCGGTCTTCTACGAGGTCCTGGTGCGCGGGTTCGCGGACGGCAACGGCGACGGCTCAGGCGACTTCCACGGCCTGATCGAGCGGCTGGACTACCTGCAGTGGCTCGGCGTCGACTGCCTGTGGCTCCCGCCGTTCTTCCAGTCCCCGCTGCGCGACGGCGGCTACGACATCTCGGACTACAACTCGGTCCTGGACGAGTTCGGCACCATCAGTGACTTCAAGCGGCTCGTCGCGGAGGCCCACGCCCGCGGCGTCCGGGTGATCATCGACCTGCCCCTGAACCACACCTCGGACCAGCACCCCTGGTTCCAGGAGTCGCGCAAGGACCCCGACGGGCCGTTCGGGGACTTCTATGTCTGGAGCGACACGGACGAGAAGTACCAGGACGCCCGCATCATCTTCGTTGACACCGAGGAATCGAACTGGACCTTCGACCCGATCCGCCGCCAGTTCTTCTGGCACCGGTTCTTCAGCCACCAGCCTGACCTGAACTTTGAGAACCCCAAGGTCATCGATGCCTTGTTCGACGTCGTACGGTTCTGGCTGGACCAGGGCATTGACGGTTTCCGCGCCGACGCCATCCCCTACCTCTTCGAAGAGGAGGGCACCAACTGCGAAAACCTCCCCGCCACGCACGAATTCCTGCGCCAGCTGCGCCGGATGGTCGACGAGAGCTACCCGGGCCGCGTGATCATCGCCGAAGCCAACCAGCCGCCGGCCGAGGTGGTGGAGTATTTCGGTACCGAGGAGGAGCCGGAGTGCCACATGGCGTTCCACTTCCCGATCATGCCCCGGCTGTACTACGCCCTGCGGGACCAGAAGGCCGCGCCGATCATCGAGACGATGAAGGACACCCCGGACATCCCCGAAGGCGCCCAGTGGGGAACGTTCCTGCGCAACCATGACGAACTGACCCTGGAAATGGTCACCGCCGACGAGCGCGCGGCGATGCTGGGCTGGTACGCCCCGGATCCGCGCATGCGGGCCAACATCGGTATCCGCCGCCGGCTGGCGCCCCTGCTGGACAACTCGCGCTCGGAAATCGAACTGATCAACGCCCTGCTGCTCTCGCTGCCGGGAAGCCCGTTCCTGTACTACGGCGACGAGATCGGCATGGGCGACAACATCTGGCTCGAGGACCGTGACGCGGTCCGCACCCCGATGCAATGGAACCCGGACCGCAACGCCGGTTTCTCCCACGCGGACCCGGGCAAGCTGTACCTCCCCGTGATCCAGTCGCTGGTCTACAACTACAGCATGGCCAATGTTGAGGCCGAGGCCGCGCACTCCGGTTCGCTGCTGCGCTGGACCCGGCAGATCCTCAGCGTCCGGAAGAACCACCCGGCCTTCGGGCTCGGCTCGTTCCAGCACGTCGAGGCSGACCACGACGTCGTCCTKTCCTACCTGCGCGACCTGCCCGCGGGCAACGCCGCGGGCGAGGACGCGGAGACCATCCTGTGTGCCTTCAACCTCTCCCAGCACCCCGTGGCCACCACCCTGCGCGTGCCGCAGTTCGCCGGGCGCGGCCTGCGGGACGTGTTCGGCGGCCAGGCGTTCCCCGCAATCGCCGACGACGGCACCCTGACCCTGACGCTGGGCAGCCACGACTTCTTCTGGCTGCGGATCCGTTCGGCCGCGTCCAATCCGGCCTCGCCCCACACCCAGGCGATGCCCATCCTGTCCATCGAAGGCTGACATGACCCCGCCCACCCTTACCCCCGCGCTGGACGCCCTGCTCCGCAGCTGGCTTCCCCGCCAGCGCTGGTTCCCCGTCAAGAGCGCGCACTTCAGCTTCGAACCGGCCGGCCGGGTACGCCTCGACGCCGGCCCGGCCGATCCCGGACCGGACACCCGGCCGGTGCTTGAGGTGCTGCTGCTGGCGGTGACGTACCCGACGGCAGACGGCAACCGGACCGACGTCGTGCAGGTGCCCCTGACCTTCCGTACCCTGCCGCTGGCCGGCGCCGGGGCCGCACTGCTCGGCGAGCTCCCGGCGGACGGCTCGGACGCGCCCCACGGATGGATCTACGACGGCGTCCACGATCCGGCCTTCATCGCGGCGTGGCTGGAGCTGATGCGCCAGCGCGGCGCCGCGGCCGACGGTACGGCGGGCGGCCACCTCGTTGACTCCGGATACCGGCTGCCGCACGCGACCGGCAAGGTCCGGGTCCTCTCCGGCGAGCAGTCCAACAGTTCGGTCATTGTGGACGACGGCGTCTCCGCTGCCATCCTCAAGTTCTTCCGGGTCCTGTCCGAGGGGCAGAACCCCGAAGTCGAGATCGGGGCAGCCCTGACCACCGGCCGGACCGCCGAAGTGCCGGCCACCCTCGGCTGGGTCACCGGCGAATGGAGCAGCCCCTCCGGCGGCGCCGACGCCGCCGTTCCCGGGCGGACGGCCCGCGGGGAACTTGCCGTCGCGCACGAGTTCCTCGCCGGCGGCCTGGACGCCTGGCGCCTCGCTGTGGACGCGGCCCGCACCGGGACCGGATTCACGGCCGAAGCGCGCGCCCTCGGCGTCGCCACGGCCACGGTGCACCGCCGCCTCGCCCAGGCTCTGGGTACAGGAGCCGAAGCCGTGCCCGGCCGGGACATCGCTCCCGGCGTCGCCCAGCGGGTCCGCCAGTCATGGGCGCAGGCCAGTGCCGCCGTCGGACCGTTCGACGGCGAACTCGAGGAATTGCTTTCCCGGCTCGAAAGCAGCAGCGCCGGCCAGCTGCAGCGGATCCACGGCGACCTCCACCTCGGCCAGATCCTGCAGGTCCCCGGTTCGGCCGGCCAGCCGGCGCGCTGGGCCATCCTCGACTTTGAGGGCGAGCCCCTCCGGCCGATCTCCGAACGCAATTTTCCGGATGTGCCGCTCCGTGACGTCGTCGGCATGCTGCGCTCCTTTGACTACGCCGCCGGGGCCGCGGTCCGCGAATACGACGGCGCCGTTGTTCCCGCCGGCTGGGTGGACGACTGTGCGGAGGCCTTCCTGGCCGGCTACGCCGAAGTCACCCCCGGCACGATCGACCGCGACTCACCCCTGTTCGTGGCGTTGTGGCTCGACAAGGCTCTTTATGAAGTTGTTTACGAACTACGGAACCGGCCGGACTGGCTCGCCATCCCGGTGAACGCATCCCGTCGTCTCCTTGGCAGTACAGGTTCCGGCGTTCCCGCCGAAACCGCAGTGGAAGGTAACACAATGACTGGTTCAGCACGTACCGATCGACCCGGCGTCCCGCTTCCCGTGGACGCGGAGACCCTTGCCCGGGTCGCCGCCGGGGAACACCACGCGCCGCACTCGGTCCTCGGCGCGCATCTTGACGACTACGGCCACGTCACCATCCGCACCGTGAAGCACCTCGCGGAGGCCGTCTCCGTGGTGACCGCCGCCGGCAGCTACCCGATGACCCACGAATCCGCCGGCGTGTGGGTGGCCGTGCTGGATCCGCTGGACGAAGGGCACGTCCCGGACTACCGGCTCGAGGTCAGTTACGAAAACCAGGCGCCCCAGCAGGCCGACGAGCCGTACCGATACTTGCCGTCGGTGGGCGAAATCGACCTGCACCTGATCGGCGAAGGCCGGCACGAGCGCCTCTGGGACGTCCTGGGTGCCCACGTCCGGCACTACAAGTCCGTCCTTGGTGACGTCGACGGCGTTTCGTTCGCAGTGTGGGCCCCGAATGCCCAGGCGGTGCGGGTCAAGGGCGACTTCAACGGCTGGGACGGCCGGGAATTCTCCATGCGTTCCCTCGGATCCTCAGGGGTGTGGGAACTCTTTATCCCCGGCGTTGTAGCAGGGGCGTGCTACAAGTTCGAGATCAAGACCAAACACGGCAACTGGGTGGAGAAGGCCGATCCGCTGGCGTTCGGTACCGAGATTCCGCCGCTGACCGCCTCCCGCGTTGTCGAGCCGTCCTACGCCTTCAAGGACGAGGATTGGATGAAGGCCAGGGCCGCCCGCAACCCGCACGAGGCCCCGATGAGCGTCTACGAGGTCCACCTCGGCTCGTGGCGGGTGGGGCTGGATTACCGGCAGCTGGCCAAGGAACTCGTGGAGTACGTGAAGTGGCTCGGCTTCACCCACGTGGAGTTCATGCCCGTCGCCGAACACCCCTTCGGCGGCTCGTGGGGCTACCAGGTCACGTCCTACTTCGCCCCGACCTCGCGGTTTGGCCACCCGGATGAGTTCCGGCACCTCGTGGACGAACTGCACCAGGCCGGCATCGGCGTCCTGCTGGACTGGGTGCCGGCGCACTTCCCCAAGGACGCGTGGGCACTGGCGAAGTTCGACGGCGATCCCCTGTACGAACACTCGGACCCGAACCTCGGCGAACACCCGGACTGGGGCACCCTGATTTTCGACTTCGGCCGCCGCGAGGTCCGCAACTTCCTGGTCGCCAACGCCCTCTACTGGCTGGACGAGTTCCACATCGACGGGCTCCGCGTCGACGCCGTGGCCTCGATGCTCTACTTGGACTACTCCCGCGAGGAGGGCCAGTGGCAGCCGAACCGTTTCGGCGGCCGGGAGAACCTCGAAGCGATCTCTTTCCTGCAGGAGGTCAACGCCACGGTCTACAAGACCCACCCCGGCGCGGTGATGATCGCCGAGGAATCTACCGCGTTCCCCGGCGTCACCGCCCCGACGAGCCAGGGCGGCCTGGGCTTCGGCATCAAATGGAACATGGGCTGGATGCACGACTCGCTCAAGTACATGGCCGAGGACCCGTACAACCGGAAGTGGCACCACGGCACCGTGACGTTCTCCATGGTCTACGCGTACACGGAAAACTTCCTGCTGCCGATCAGCCATGACGAGGTSGTGCACGGTAAGGGCTCGATGCTGCGCAAGATGCCCGGTGACCGCTGGCAGCAGCTCGCCAACCTGCGTGCCTTCCTGGGCTACCAGTGGGCGCACCCGGGCAAGCAGCTCATTTTTATGGGCACCGAATTCGGACAGGAAGCGGAGTGGTCCGAGCAGCATGGCCTGGACTGGTGGCTGGCCGATATCCCCGCGCACCGCGGCGTGCAGCTCCTGACCAAGGACCTCAACGAGCTCTACAGCTCCACCCCGGCACTGTACGAACGGGACAACGATCCCGACGGGTTCCAGTGGATCAACGGCGGGGACGCCGACCGCAACGTCCTGACGTTCATCCGCCGGGACGCCGACGGCAACGCGCTCGTGTGCGCCCTGAACTTCTCCGGCGCACCGCACCAGGACTTCCGCCTCGGCGTTCCGGCCACGGGCCAGTGGCAGGAAGTCCTGAACACGGACGCCGCCGCCTATGGCGGATCGGGGGTCCTGAACGAGGGCACCCTTGAAGCTTCCGACGACGGCGTTGACGGCCAGCCGGCCACGCTGACCGTGACGCTCCCGCCGCTGGGCGCCGCCTACTTCAAGGCCCTCAGCTAGGCCCGTTTCGTGCCCGCCGCCGCAGTGTGCGCCGGCGGGCACGGGCGTCCTCCGGGACGGATTGGTCAGCCCGCGAAAACGGTGGTAGAGTTTATTTCCGCGCTGCTCCCCGGGGTTGATCCGCTAAGAAGACCAAGAAGCCAATGGCAAGACTGAGTCGGAACGCTGATTTGACCAGGGTGAAGCGGCCCGGTAAGTTTGAAAAGTTGCTCCGGAGCGAGTCGCGGCCCTGTATTGGGGTTGTGGTGGTGCCGGGTGTGTCTGTTGTTTGAGAACTCAATAGTGTGCCAAGTTTGTTGATACCAATTGTTTTATTGATTGGTTGTTTTGGCTGTGTTGTCCACCCCGTGGATGGCATGGTTTTTACAGCTGGTTTCAAATTTTGTGCAGCCGGGTTTCCGCGTTACTCTGGGATAAGCCTGGGAAACTGGGTCTAATACCGGATATGACTCCTCATCGCATGGTGGGGGGTGGAAAGCTTTATTGTGGTTTTGGATGGACTCGCGGCCTATCAGCTTGTTGGTGAGGTAATGGCTCACCAAGGCGACGACGGGTAGCCGGCCTGAGAGGGTGACCGGCCACACTGGGACTGAGACACGGCCCAGACTCCTACGGGAGGCAGCAGTGGGGAATATTGCACAATGGGCGCAAGCCTGATGCAGCGACGCCGCGTGAGGGATGACGGCCTTCGGGTTGTAAACCTCTTTCAGTAGGGAAGAAGCGAAAGTGACGGTACCTGCAGAAGAAGCGCCGGCTAACTACGTGCCAGCAGCCGCGGTAATACGTAGGGCGCAAGCGTTATCCGGAATTATTGGGCGTAAAGAGCTCGTAGGCGGTTTGTCGCGTCTGCCGTGAAAGTCCGGGGCTCAACTCCGGATCTGCGGTGGGTACGGGCAGACTAGAGTGATGTAGGGGAGACTGGAATTCCTGGTGTAGCGGTGAAATGCGCAGATATCAGGAGGAACACCGATGGCGAAGGCAGGTCTCTGGGCATTAACTGACGCTGAGGAGCGAAAGCATGGGGAGCGAACAGGATTAGATACCCTGGTAGTCCATGCCGTAAACGTTGGGCACTAGGTGTGGGGGACATTCCACGTTTTCCGCGCCGTAGCTAACGCATTAAGTGCCCCGCCTGGGGAGTACGGCCGCAAGGCTAAAACTCAAAGGAATTGACGGGGGCCCGCACAAGCGGCGGAGCATGCGGATTAATTCGATGCAACGCGAAGAACCTTACCAAGGCTTGACATGGACCGGACCGGGCTGGAAACAGTCCTTCTCCTTTGGGGCCGGTTCACAGGTGGTGCATGGTTGTCGTCAGCTCGTGTCGTGAGATGTTGGGTTAAGTCCCGCAACGAGCGCAACCCTCGTTCCATGTTGCCAGCGCGTAATGGCGGGGACTCATGGGAGACTGCCGGGGTCAACTCGGAGGAAGGTGGGGACGACGTCAAATCATCATGCCCCTTATGTCTTGGGCTTCACGCATGCTACAATGGCCGGTACAAAGGGTTGCGATACTGTGAGGTGGAGCTAATCCCAAAAAGCCGGTCTCAGTTCGGATTGGGGTCTGCAACTCGACCCCATGAAGTCGGAGTCGCTAGTAATCGCAGATCAGCAACGCTGCGGTGAATACGTTCCCGGGCCTTGTACACACCGCCCGTCAAGTCACGAAAGTTGGTAACACCCGAAGCCGGTGGCCTAACCCCTTGTGGGAGGGAGCTGTCGAAGGTGGGACTGGCGATTGGGACTAAGTCGTAACAAGGTAGCCGTACCGGAAGGTGCGGCTGGATCACCTCCTTTCTAAGGAGCACCTACATCAACCCTGCCAGGCTCGTGTCTGTGTGGTGGTGGTGTCAGGAGTAACGCCCGTTGCGCAGACGTTTGTTCTGCGGCGGGTGCTCACGGGTGGAATATCAACGAATAGGTGCCTGGCGGCACAGGCCGGCAGTTAGTACGGATCCTCTCCTGGAGGGGGTCCTGGAACGCTYGCCGGACTGGTAYTGCCGGGTAGTGTTTGGCACACTGTTGGGTCCTGAGACAACAGGACCGGTTCCCTGGTCCCCCTCCCTTTGTTGTGGTGGGGTGGTTGGGGTGTCCGGGACGTGTGTTTCTGGTTTCCCGGCTGCAGCGAGCATGCACTGTTYGGGTCCCTTTTGGGGGTCCGGTGTGTGGGGTGTGTGGTCTGGGGTTGTTGTTTGAGAACTACATAGTGGACGCGAGCATCTTTTATAAGAAGCAATTTCCAAGAATATGAACCTGGATCTGGCTGCGCGTGATGGTGTCACTCTCCTTTTGGTGGGTGGTGTTGTTGGTGCGTGGTTGGTTTCTGTGGTTCTCTCGAAAATTACTCCTTGATCTTTTGTGGTCAAGTTTTTAAGAGCACACGGTGGATGCCTTGGCATTAGGAGCCGAAGAAGGACGTAGGAATCTGCGATAAGCCTGGGGGAGTCGATAACCGGACTGTGATCCCAGGGTGTCCGAATGGGGAAACCCCGCCAGRCGCGCGAGTGATCTGGTGACCCGCATCTGAACACATAGGGTGCGTGGAGGGAACGCGGGGAAGTGAAACATCTCAGTACCCGCAGGAAGAGAAAACAATAGTGATTCCGTTAGTAGTGGCGAGCGAACGCGGATCAGGCTAAACCGTTCCATGTGTGATAGCCGGCGGGCGTTGCATGGTCGGGGTTGTGGGACTTTCCGTTCTGTCTCTGCCGGGACAGTGGGGTGAGAGTGTGTGCATAGGTGAACGGTCTTGAAAGGCCGGCCAGAGAGGGTGTGAGCCCCGTAACCGAAATGTAGTGCACCGCCTGGAGAGTATCCCAAGTAGCACGGGGCCCGAGAAATCCCGTGCGAATCTGTCAGGACCACCTGATAAGCCTAAATACTCCCTAATGACCGATAGCGGACCAGTACCGTGAGGGAAAGGTGAAAAGTACCCCGGGAGGGGAGTGAAACAGTACCTGAAACCGTGTGCTTACAATCCGTCGGAGCAGCCTTGTAGCTGTGACGGCGTGCCTTTTGAAGAATGAGCCTGCGAGTTAGTGTTACGTCGCGAGGTTAACCCGTGTGGGGAAGCCGTAGCGAAAGCGAGTCTGAATAGGGCGTTGCAGTGGCGTGATCTAGACCCGAAGCGAAGTGATCTACCCATGGCCAGGTTGAAGCGACGGTAAGACGTCGTGGAGGACCGAACCCACTTCAGTTGAAAATGGAGGGGATGAGCTGTGGGTAGGGGTGAAAGGCCAATCAAACTTCGTGATAGCTGGTTCTCCCCGAAATGCATTTAGGTGCAGCGTTGCGTGTTTCTTACCGGAGGTAGAGCTACTGGATGGCTAATGGGCCCTACAAGGTTACTGACGTCAGCCAAACTCCGAATGCCGGTAAGTGAGAGCGCAGCAGTGAGACTGTGGGGGATAAGCTTCATAGTCGAGAGGGAAACAGCCCAGACCACCAACTAAGGCCCCTAAGCGTGTGCTAAGTGGGAAAGGATGTGGAGTTGCGAAGACAACCAGGAGGTTGGCTTAGAAGCAGCCATCCTTAAAAGAGTGCGTAATAGCTCACTGGTCAAGTGATTCCGCGCCGACAATGTAGCGGGGCTCAAGTACACCGCCGAAGTTGTGGCATTCACATTTTATCCAAGCCTTTGTGGTTCAGGAGTGTGGATGGGTAGGGGAGCGTCGTGTGGGCAGTGAAGTCGCGGTGTAAACCAGCGGTGGAGCCTACACGAGTGAGAATGCAGGCATGAGTAGCGAAAGACGGGTGAGAAACCCGTCCGCCGAATGATCAAGGGTTCCAGGGTCAAGCTAATCTGCCCTGGGTAAGTCGGGACCTAAGGCGAGGCCGACAGGCGTAGTCGATGGACAACGGGTTGATATTCCCGTACCGGCGAAAAACCGCCCATGCTGAACAGGGGACACTAACCGCCCGARACCTGCCCGATCACCCTTGTGGTGTGAGGGTTTTGGTGGAGCGCGGGACCTGATCCTGGGAGRCAAGCGTATTAACAGGTGTGACGCAGGAAGGTAGCCGAGCCGGGCGATGGTTGTCCCGGTCTAAGGATGTAGGGCGAACGGTAGGCAAATCCGCCGTTCATGATGCCTGAGACCCGACGGGACCCCCGTATGGGGGGATTCGGTGATCCTATGCTGCCTAGAAAAGCATCGACGCGAGGTTTTAGCCGCCCGTACCCCAAACCGACACAGGTGATCAGGTAGAGAATACTAAGGCGATCGAGAGAATTATGGTTAAGGAACTCGGCAAAATGCCCCCGTAACTTCGGGAGAAGGGGGGCCCCTATCGTGATGGACACTTGCTGTCCGGAGCGTGCAGGGGCCGCAGAGACCAGGGGGAAGCGACTGTTTACTAAAAACACAGGTCCGTGCGAAGTCGCAAGACGATGTATACGGACTGACTCCTGCCCGGTGCTGGAAGGTTAAGAGGACCGGTTAGCCGCAAGGCGAAGCTGAGAATTTAAGCCCCAGTAAACGGCGGTGGTAACTATAACCATCCTAAGGTAGCGAAATTCCTTGTCGGGTAAGTTCCGACCTGCACGAATGGAGTAACGACTTCCCCGCTGTCTCAACCATAAACTCGGCGAAATTGCAGTACGAGTAAAGATGCTCGTTACGCGCAGCAGGACGGAAAGACCCCGAGACCTTTACTATAGTTTGGTATTGGTGTTCGGAGTGGCTTGTGTAGGATAGGTGGGAGACGTTGAAACCCGGACGCCAGTTCGGGTGGAGTCATCGTTGAAATACCACTCTGGTCACTTTGGACATCTAACTTCGGCCCGTAATCCGGGTCAGGGACAGTGCCTGATGGGTAGTTTAACTGGGGCGGTTGCCTCCTAAAAAGTAACGGAGGCGCCCAAAGGTTCCCTCAGCCTGGTTGGCAATCAGGTGTCGAGTGTAAGTGCACAAGGGAGCTTGACTGTGAGAGAGACATCTCGAGCAGGGACGAAAGTCGGGACTAGTGATCCGGCGGTACATTGTGGAATGGCCGTCGCTCAACGGATAAAAGGTACCTCGGGGATAACAGGCTGATCTTGCCCAAGAGTCCATATCGACGGCATGGTTTGGCACCTCGATGTCGGCTCGTCGCATCCTGGGGCTGGAGTAGGTCCCAAGGGTTGGGCTGTTCGCCCATTAAAGCGGTACGCGAGCTGGGTTTAGAACGTCGTGAGACAGTTCGGTCCCTATCCGCTGCGCGCGCAGGAAATTTGAGAAGGGCTGTCCTTAGTACGAGAGGACCGGGACGGACGAACCTCTGGTGTGTCAGTTGTACTGCCAAGTGCACCGCTGATTAGCTACGTTCGGATGGGATAACCGCTGAAAGCATCTAAGCGGGAAGCTCGCTTCGAGATGAGATTTCCATACACCTTGTGTGTGAGAGGCCCCCAGCCAGACCACTGGGTTGATAGGCCGGATGTGGAAGCGAGGACTAACGACTCGTGAAGCTGACCGGTACTAATAGGCCGATAACTTACACCACACACCCACCC
>NZ_JBFTNO010000175.1:0-6794 GCF_056397525.1 Arthrobacter sp. 05L45_2
AGGCCGTCGACTCCGTGTACGTGAACATCCCCGATCTCGAGGGACTCGCGGCCGAGGCCCACGACGCCGTCGCCTCCGGGTTCGGCTCCAAAGCCTGCATCCACCCCAACCAGGTGGCCGTGGTCCGTGACGCGTACGCCCCTTCCGAGGCCGACGTCGCAGCGGCCGAAGAACTCCTGGGCGCCGCTGCGGCCGCGGGCACCGGCGTGTTCCAATTCAAGGGCAAGATGATCGACGGGCCCATCCTCAAGCACGCCGAAGCCACCCTCCGCCGCGCAGGCCGTTAGGTCTGGGGAATTCGGGGCGGGGTCCCGGGGTCCGGAGTGAGCCCAGTCCGCCAGGGCTCGTCGGTTCGCCACAAATGGCCGGATTGGTGGGCCGGTTAGCGGCCATTTGTGGCAACTCGGTGTGGTGCACACCGAAACCCCGGCCGCCCGCGCCCCGTTCCGGTCTTCCGCGCTGCACCTGGGCCTCGGGTGGTTGGCACGAGCGCTGAGTCGACTTCGGGCGATCACAGGGCCAGAACAGAAGCCCTACCTGCTGGAGCTCGTCGGTTCGCCACAAATGGCCGGATTGGTGGGCCGGTTAGCGGCCATTTGTGGCAATCCGACGTCGTGTGAATCGAGCGGGCCACTCAATATGTAGCCGCGGCGCCCCTTCGCCCGGCCGCCGGCCCGGTCCCAACCGGCGCCCAGATCCGGCACATCCCAACCGACCSTAGCGCCGCCACAGGTAGCGGTTCTCCGGGCGGCCGGCAGCACCGTAGCGCGGCGTGAGCCGGGCGAAGCCTGTAGCCACCAGATACTCGAGGTAGCGGCGGGCGCTGACCCGTGACAATCCAAGCCGGAGGGCCAGGCCTGCTGCGGACTCGTCGCCCGGGGTGTCCTGCAGGGCTTCGATGACCGCGTCCAGGGTGGGCCGGGAGAGTCCCTTGGGTAAGCGCGCTGGACTCTCTGTGGCTCCAGAAAATCCGACGGCCCCTGGCAACCCGGCCCTCGGCAGCCCAGCCGCCGACTCCCCGCCGTCAGCCCCATGGCCGCCCTGGTTCCCGTGACCCCCGTGACCCCCCGGACCGCCCCGCCCGGACAACGTGCCGGACAACCGCGAAGGGCGCGCCGGGGCCACGATCCGGTCGATCCGCTCCTGGTCCAGGGGGCCAGCGGAGGCACCGGCGGCGAGTTCGTCGCGCAGTGCCACGTAACGGTCCAGCCGGTCGTTCAGCGCCTGCGACGTGAACGGTTTGACGAGGTAGTGCAGTATGCCGCCGGCCATTGCCGAGCGCACGGTTTCCAGCTCACGCGACGCCGTGATCACCAGGACATCAACGGGCTGCCGGGGCCGATTCCGGAGCGCCTGCAGGACATCCAGTCCCGACATGTCCGGCAGGTGGATATCGAGGAGAACCAGTTCGGGCAGCAGTTCCGCAGCGAGATCCAGCCCCTGCTGCCCGGTGTGCGCCGTACCCACCACCTCGAAACCGCCACGGGCCAGCAGGAAGCCATGGTGGATCCCCGCCACGGCCACGTCATCGTCAATGATGAGGGTGCGTATGCCACTCATGGTCGTCCAAGTACCGCCTCTGGTGTCCCGGCGCCGGCTAACCCGGACACCTCTGTCCTGAAAACAACCGTAAAGCAGGCACCGCCAAGCGCCGAACGGGACACCACCGCGCTGCCACCCCGGCGCCGGGCCACACGCTGGACCAGGGCCAGGCCGAGCCCCCGGGTGTTGATCCCGTCCGGTTCCTTGCTGGTCACCCCGGGCTCGAACACCACTTCCCGGTCAGCCGCCGGAACGCCCGGCCCGTCGTCGTCCACCGTGAGCGTGCGTCCGCCGGGACCCTCGGCGAGGGCGACGGCGATGGTGCTGTCATAGCCGACGGCGTCCACGGCGTTGTCGATCAGGTTGCCGAGCACGGTGATGGCGTCGTCGGTGCCGTCCGGAGTGCAGACCGAGGCCGGGTCAACCTCGATGTCGATGCCCCGCTCCGCGCACACCGTGGACTTGGCGATCAACAGGGCCCGGACGCCGTCGTCGGTGATCCCCGGGGCGAGCGGGCGGTCCACGAACGCGGCATCGCTCTGGCTGCGGCCGAGGTAATCAACGGCCTTCGCCTGTTGGCCGAGCTCCAGCAGGCCGGAGATGACGTGGAGTTTGTTGGCGAATTCGTGCGCCTGGGCCCGCAAGGCCTGCGTCACGTCCAGGGCGCCGTCGCGGTCCCGGAGCATGGTGTGCAGTTCCGTCCGGTCGCGCAGGATCAGCACCTTCCCCACTTCCCGCCCGTCCACGGTGGCAGCATTGACCTTGCCCAGCAGGATGCGCTCGCCGGAAAGCACCAGCTCGTCCGTAGCGGACCCGGCCGCGAGCAGGCGATGGATCCCCGGCTCGAGCGAGTCGGTGGCAGCGGTGCCAAGGATCTCCTCGCCCACGTCCAGCAGCCGCCGCGCCTCATCGTTCACCAGTGCCACTTTGCCGTCGGCGTCGACCGCCACGAGCCCTTCGCCGAGGCCGTGGAGCATGGCGTCGCGGGTCTCGAGCAGGGCTGCGATGTCCTCGGGCTCGAGCTTGTAAATCCGCCGCCAGACCAGCTTCGAGACGTACATGGCGCCCAGGGAACTCAGGAGTGCGGCGCCCAGCAGCCAGCCGAACAGCAGCGGGAGGTCCTCGTTCAGGTCCGCCGCCAGGGTACTTTCCAGCACCCCCACCGACGCGGAGCCGATGACTGTGCCGCCGCGGTCAAAGATGGGAACCTTGACCCGCCAGGACTCGCCTAGGGTCCCTGTCTGGGTGCCGACATAGATGTCGCCGGACAGCGGTACGGAGGGGTCGGTGGAGACATGCTTGCCGATCTCCTCCGGATTCGGGTGGGACTGCCGGACGCCGTTGCGGTCGGTCACCACCACGTAGGTGACGTTGGAGGCCTGCCGGATGACCTCGGCGATCGGCTGGATGGTCTGCGCGGGGGAGTCGGTGCTGAAGGCGTCCACCACGGACGGCAGCCGGGCCACGCTGTCGGCGACGCCGATCATCCGGCTCTTGTACGCGTCGCGGAGCTGTTGTTCCTGCATCCGGATCGTCACGGCACCCACGACGGTGAGGACGGCCAGAACGATTCCGAGCTGCAGGGCCACCAGCTGAAAGCGCAGCGGAATCCTGTGAAACATGTCACAAGTGTCCCATCCGGTACCGGCGCGGCAGGACGGATGACGCCTTCGGGCCGTGACCAATATGACCACTACTACCTCTACGTCCGAATACTGTTCCCCGGCGGGACCCGCCCCTACGGTCGGGGAAGTGATTCCAATGATGTGCATCACATTTCGTACAAGGAGAGATAATGACGTCCCACCTCAACTTCACCCGCCGGGCCGCCCTCACGGCCGGTGCCGCAGGCCTCGTGCTCGCGATGTCCRCCTGCGCCGGAGGAGGCGCCGCTGCCGGGTCAGGCTCTGACTCCGTCAAGAAGCTCAGCATCATCGTCCCCGCCAACCCGGGCGGCGGCTGGGACCAGACCGGCCGCGCCATCCAGGCGGACCTGCAGTCCAACAAGCTCGTCTCCTCCGCCCAGGTCACCAACATCGGCGGCGGCGGCGGAACCAACGGCCTGGCCAAGCTCGCCACCGAAAAGGACGCCAACACCCTGATGGTGATGGGCTACGTGATGGTCGGCGCCGTGGAGACCAACGGGGCGAAGACCCGCCTCGAGGACACCACCCCGATCGCCCGCCTGACCGAGGAACCGCTGGTGCTCGTGGTGCCGGCCTCCTCGAAGTACCAGACCGTGCAGGACCTCGTGGCGGACATCAAGGCCAACGGCAAGGGTGTCGCCATCACCGGCGGCTCGGCCGGCGGCGCAGACCACATCCTGGCCGGCCAGATCCTGAAGTCCCAGGGCGTCGAGCCGGAGAAGCTGAACTACATCGGCTACTCGGGCGGCGGCGAATCCATCGCGGCGCTGCTGGGCAACAAGGTGCAGGCCGGCATCTCCGGCATCGGGGAATACGCGGAGCAGGTCAAGGCCGGCAAGGTCCGCGCGCTCGCCGTCTCCGGCAAAGCCGAAGTTCCGGCGCTGCCCGGCATCAAGCCCCTCAAGGAGCAGGGCATCGACGTCGTCCTGACCAACTGGCGCGGCGTAGTGGCGCCCGGTTCGATCGACGACGCCCAGCGCACCAAGCTCACCGAGCTGGTCACCAAGCTGCACGAGTCCGAGGCCTGGAAGTCCACCCTGAAGAAGAACAACTGGGACGACGCCTTCCTCGCCGGTGACGGGTTCAAGACCTTCCTCACCGACGACATCAGCAAGGTCAAGACCACCCTGACGCAGATTGGCCTGGTCAAGTAACAATGTCTTCGCAAGTTCTCACGCCCGCCAAACGGCCCACGGGGGAGATCCTTTTCGCCCTGGTGTTCGTCAGCGTGGGCGCGGCAGGACTCCTGACGGCGGGATCCATCCCGATCCCGCCGTCGGAGACCGGCATCGGCCCGCGTGCCTTCCCGTACATCGTGTGCAGCGTCCTGGTGCTGGTGGGCCTCGGCATCGTCATCCAGGTCCTGCGCGGCAAAGTCGGCCAGGCCGAGGAGGGTGAGGACCTCGACGTCACGGCCAAAACGGACTGGATCGCGCTGGCCAAGCTCGTCGCCTTCGTTGTGCTGCACATCTTCCTGATCGAACCGGCAGGCTGGCCAATCGCCGCAGCCGTGCTGTTCAGCGGATCCGCCTGGACCCTCGAGGCCAAGCCGCTGTGGAAGGCCATCCTGGTCTCGGTGATCATGGCCCTGGTGCTGCAGTACGTCTTTGGCGGCCTGCTGGGCGTCTCGCTCCCGCCGGGTCCGCTGCTTGAGGGGGTGCCGTTCTTCCATGGATAGCTTTATGCTCCTGCTCGAAGGCTTCACGACCGCGCTTCAGCCGGTCTACCTGCTGTACGCCCTGGGGGGCGTGTTCGTCGGTACCGCCGTCGGTGTGCTGCCGGGCATCGGGCCGGCCATGACGGTGGCCCTGCTGATGCCGATCACCTATGCGCTGGACCCGGCGGCGGCCCTGATCGTGTTCGCCGGTATCTACTACGGCGGCATGTACGGCGGCTCCACCACCTCCATCCTGCTCAACACCCCGGGCGAGTCCTCCTCGATTGTCACCGCCCTCGAGGGCAACAAAATGGCCAAGGCCGGCCGGGGAGCAGCAGCGCTGGCGACGGCGGCGATCGGCTCGTTCATCGCCGGCACCATCGCCACCGTGCTGCTGTCCTTCCTGGCCCCGGTGGTGGCGGATCTCGCCGTCGGGCTCGGCCCGGTCGATTACGTCGCACTGATGGTGGTGGCGTTCCTGACCGTTGGCGCCCTGCTGGGCGCCTCCGTACTGCGCGGGCTGGCGTCACTGGCCCTGGGGCTGTTCATCGGCCTGATCGGAATCGACGACAGCACCGCCCAGCAACGGTTCACGTTCGACAACCCCAACCTGGTGGACGGCATCGACATGGTGCTGGTGGCCGTGGGCCTCTTCGCCCTGGGTGAGGCGCTGTACGTGGCCTCCAAGCTCCGGCACGGGCCCGTGGAAGTCATCCCCGTCAGCAAGGGCAAGAACGCCTGGCTGTCCAGGGAGGACTGGAAGCGGTCCTGGAAGCCCTGGCTGCGCGGGACGTTCATCGGCTTCCCGATCGGCACCGTGCCGGCCGGCGGCGCCGACGTCTCCACCTTCCTGTCCTACGCCGCCGAACGCCGGCTCGCCAAGGGCGCCCACAAAGCGCAGTTCGGCAAGGGCGCCATCGAGGGTGTCGCCGGTCCGGAGGCGGCCAACAACGCCGCCGCCGCCGGCGTCCTGGTCCCGCTGCTGACCCTGGGCATCCCGACGACGGCCACCGCCGCCATGATGCTCACCGCATTTCAGCGCTACCAGATCCAGCCCGGGCCGCTCCTGTTTGAAAACCAGGGCGCACTGGTCTGGACCCTGATCGCCTCGCTGTACGTGGGCAACCTGATGCTGCTGGTCCTCAACCTGCCCCTGGTGGGCCTCTGGGTGAAGATCCTGCAGATCCCGCGGCCGTTCCTGTACGCCGGCATCCTGGTGTTCGCGGCGCTGGGCGCCTTCTCGGTGAACTTCTCGCCGAGCGACGTCGGTGTCCTCCTGGTGGTGGGCATCCTGGGCTACTTCATGCGCCGCTACGGTTACCCCGTGGCGCCCATGGTGGTGGCGATGATCCTGGGCCCGATGTTCGAAGTGCAGCTGCGGCGCTCGCTGCAGCTCTCCCAGAACGACCCCTCGGCCCTGTTCTCCACGCCGTTCGCCGTGGTGGTCTACGCGACCATGGCCCTGATCTTCCTGGGCTCCTGGTGGCTTCGCCGCCGGCAGGCAGCCCTGGAAGCGGTCACGGAGAAGGAGTCCGTGTCCGTCTGACCGATCCAGTTGGCAGTTCGCGGCAGTGTTGGGCAAACACTGCCGCGGACTGCCAACCCGCGTCCGGACGGCGTGCCCGGGGAATCCGGTGCCGCCGCCGTGCGGGATACTTAAGAAATGCAGCCGCGCACAATCGTCCTCCTTGGTTCCACSGGKTCCATCGGCACCCAGGCCATCGACGTCGTCGACGGCGCCCCGCACCTYTTCGAGATCGTGGCSCTCAGCGCCGGCGGCGGCAACCCYGAMCTYCTSGCSCGSCAGGCCGTRCACACCCGGGCCCGCGCCGTCGGCGTCGCCACCGGCGACGCCACAGCCCTCCAGCAACTGATCGACGACGCCGCCCGTGCGGCCGGCGTCGCAGGCTACCGGCCGGAGCTCATCACCGGCCCGGACGCGTCCACCC
>NZ_JBFTNO010000176.1:0-6722 GCF_056397525.1 Arthrobacter sp. 05L45_2
GCCCCGTTTCGACGGTTCCGTGCCCGCTCGATGCCCCGAGACGTCGAGGCGGCGGGGAACCGTCGAAACGGCGCCCCGGCCAGGGCCGCGGGGGCACAATAAACCCCTCCGTCCCCGGGCAAAATCACCGGAACGAAGGGGCCTTCAGAGCCCCCTGTCGGATTCGAACCGACGACCCCCGCTTTACAAGAGCGGTGCTCTGGCCAACTGAGCTAAGGAGGCAACGCGCCGTCGTCGTCCTGGCCGGAAAGTGCCGGACGCTAAGCGCTAGATAAGGGTAGCCCACGGAGAGCCACCGGTAAAAAACGGCAAAAAGCAGCCCGGCCCCGGACGGATCCGGGGCCGGGCGGCAGGCTGTGGCCGGTGCCGGCTACTTCTTGGCGGTGACCGCAGCCTGCAGGAACTGGTCGAACGGGGTCTGGGCGCTGTCGCCCTTGCCCCACTGCTTGCCGTCGACGAAGACGGTGGGCGTGCCGGTGACCCCGATGGCCGCGGCCTCCTGGGTCGTGTACTTCACGTACGGGCGGTAGGTCTTGTCGTCAATGCACTTGTCAATGCTCTTGGCCCCGACGCCGGTCGCCGTGGATTTCAGGTCCGCGTCGGAGAGGCCCGCGCTGCCCTCGGCAGGCTGCTTGGCGAACAGCGCGTCAACGAAGTCAGAGTACTTCTCCGGCGATTCGTTCACCACGCAGGCCGCGGCGTTGGCCGCACGCGAGGAGTAGTTGGTGCTGGAGCGGCTGTCCAGGAAGCCCAGCGGACGGTATTCGACCGTAATCTTCCCCTCGTTGCGCAGCTTGGTGAGGGTCCCGTTGTACTGGGCCTCGAAGTTCTTGCAGACCGGGCAGATGAAGTCGATGTAAAGGACCACCTTGACCGGCTTACCCGCTTCGGCCTCGGCGCCGGGGGCCTTGACCTCAGCCGGAGGGGTGGCTGCGGGCGAGGGAAGGTCGGAAAGCTTGACGGTGGCTGCGTCCGTCTTGGCGACCCCTGTGTTGGCCAGCAGGGTGACGCCGCCGTGGACGTTGCCGTTGGCCGGAGTGGGGCCGGAATCCGCCACGGGGGCGTTGTTCTTGATGTTGGTGGTGACCACCAGGGCCACGATCACAATGATGGCGACGACGGCGGCCACAATGCCCCAGCCGATGAGCAGCTTGTTGCGTTTGTCCTTCTTCAGCTGCGCCTCGCGGATCTCACGGGCTTTTTCACGGGCCGCGGCGGTGCGCTCCGCTTTGGACTGACGGGGTTCGTTTGCGGCGCTCATAAGTTCCTCGTGTCGATCGGCCTGGGGTGGTCCACAGAGTGGCAACCTCATCATTTTAGGGGAGAAACCCGGGAGCTTGCGCTTTCAAGTTTCCCTCCGTGTGCCCAACGGACGAATAGCACAGAAGATTCCGCCCGGCTAGGGTGGATGAAGGCCACAAGCGACCCCAGGGGGCACCAATGCAAGCAACCGAGAGCGCCGGGCAACGCACCGAGCCCGGCACGGAGAAGCACACGGAAAAGCCGGAATCCGGCGCCAGCTTCGACTTTATGGTCGTGTCCAACCGCATGCCGGTGGACCGCTGCTCGCCAGATGAGCCCGGCTGCGAGGACGGATGGCGCCGCTCCCCCGGCGGCCTCGTGACCGCGCTGGCTCCAATGATGACCAAGACCGACGGCGCGTGGGTGGGCTGGCACGGCGCCCCGGACGAGCACCTCGAGCCGTTCAGTCACGGCGGCATCGACCTCATTCCCGTCCAGCTCAGCACGCGGGACATCGAGCTCTTCTACGAGGGCTTCTCCAACGCCACGCTGTGGCCGCTCTACCATGACGTGATCGCACCGCCGGAGTTCCACCGCGCCTGGTGGGACTCCTACCGGAAGGTCAATAAGCGGTTCGCCGACGCCGTCGTCCGCCATGCCGCCGAGGGTGCCACCGTCTGGGTGCAGGACTACCAGCTCCAGCTGGTCCCCAAGATGCTCCGGGAGGCCCGCCCGGACCTCAAGATCGGGTTCTTCAACCACATTCCGTTCCCGCCGCCGGAGATCTTCGCGCAGCTGCCATGGCGGCACGCGATCATCGACGGCCTGCTCGGCGCGGACCTGGTGGGCTTCCAGCGCAGCAGCGACGCCGGCAACTTCATGCGCTCGGCCCGCCGCTTCCTCGGCGCCAGCGTCAAGCAGCAGCAGGTCCACGTCAAGGGCCCGGACGGCGAAACCACCCACATTGCCCGCGCCCAGGCCTTCCCGATCTCCATCGACGTCAAGCAGATCAGCGAGCTGGCGCGGAAACCGGAGATCATCGAACGCGCCAAGCAGATCCGCCGCGACCTCGGCAATCCCAAGACCATCCTGCTCGGCGTCGACCGGCTGGATTACACCAAAGGCATCCGGCACCGGCTCAAGGCGTACGAGGAGCTCCTGCAGGACGGCAAGGTCACCGTCGAGGACGCCTCCCTGATCCAGGTGGCGAGCCCCAGCCGCGAGCGCGTCGAACAGTACCGCCTGCTGCGCGAGGAAGTCGAGGGCACCGTCGGCCACATCAACGGCACCTATGACACGATGCAGAACACCGCGGTCCGCTACCTGCACCACAGCTACCCGATCGAGGAGATGGTCGCGCTGTACCTGGCCGCCGACGTCATGCTCGTCACCGCCCTGCGCGACGGCATGAACCTGGTGGCGAAGGAATACGTCACCGCCCGCACGAACAACGACGGCGCCCTGGTGCTCAGCGAATTCGCGGGAGCCGCGGACCAGCTCAAGCAGGCGCTCCTGATGAATCCGCACGATATCGACGGGCTCAAGGACACCATCATGCGGGCCGTCAACATGCACCCGGCCGAGGCAGCGCGCCGGATGCGGGCCATGCGCAAGCAGATCCTGGACCACGACGTCGACCTCTGGTCAGCCGACTTCCTGCGGGCCCTCCAGGAAAAGGTGGTGCGCGATGACTCCTGAGCCCAACCCCGCCCAGGCGAAACTCTCGCTCTCCCCCGAACTGCTCGACGCCATCCGCCGCGTCGCCGGAACGGAGGAGCTGCTGATCGCAATGGATTTCGACGGCACCATGGCCCCGCTGGTAGACCACGCGGCGGACTCCCGGTCACTGCCCCGGTCCGCGGCCGCTTTCGCGGCCCTGGCCGCACTCCCGCGGACGACGACGGCGCTCATCTCCGGCCGCGCCCTGGACAGCCTGCGGGCCACGGCCGCACCGCCGGAGCAGACCCTGCTGATCGGCAGCCATGGCGCGGAAGCCTGGATGGGTCCGGGCTCAACTGAGCTGCAGCTGGACGATGCCCAGCGGGAACTGCTGAGCGAGGTGCGGCAGATCCTCTCCGACATCGTGGATCAGGCGCCCGGAACGCTGCTGGAGGACAAGCCGGCCGGCGTGGTGCTCCACACCCGGCTCGCCGCCGATGACGTGGCCGAAGATGCGGTGGCGGCCGCGAAAGCCGCCCTGCAGGACCGCGCGGAGGTCTTCCTCAAGACCGGAAACCGGGTGCTGGAAACCTCGGTGGTTCACGCGTCCAAGGGCGATGGGATCACCTTCCTCCGGCAGGCCACAGGAGCCACGGCGGTGGTCTTCGCCGGCGACGACACCACGGATGAGGACGCCCTGGGCAGCCTCGTCCGCGGGGACCTGGGCGTCAAGGTGGGCCACGATTTCACCCAGGCGGAATTCCGGGTGGAGGCGCCTGCACAGGTCTCCGAACTGCTGGAGGCGCTGCTGCGCGAACGGTCCAAGGCCGTCGGCAGCTGACGCCTGCCGGCTAGTTGGCCGAAGCGTCGGGCTCGTAACCGATGAGCCAGTGGAGGCCGTGCCGGTCAATAACCTGCCCGTCCGACGCGCCCCAGGGCTTGGGCGCCAGCGGATCGACCACCCGGCCGCCGTCAGCAAGCCGGTCGAACCATTCGTGGAGGACCGGGGGCTCGGCCGTTCCCAGCAGCGAGAGCATGAGGCCCTCGAGCCGGACGCTCTTCTCGCCGGCCGCCGCGTCCGATCCCGCCAGGGCCACGACACCGCTGAGCTCCCCGTGGGCGATCGCGTCCGGCGGTCCGTCGCTGCGGTTGAACTCCGCGTAGGTATAGAGGGCGAGGTCCCCGCCGAACACATCGGCGTAAAAGCCCAGCGCCTGACGCGCCGTACCGGGGAAACTGACGTAGATCTGCAGGGCTGACATCCGCCCAGCCTACGGTCCCTGGTAAGGAACCTCACCTGTGACATCCGTAACTTTTTCGCCCGGCAATGAAAAATCTGACATACTCTGTATGTGATGTGGCGCACAGCAACCGTGCGGCGTCACTGGATGCTCCTCGGCTTCGGCCGGGGAGCATGCGCATCCGGTTTCGGATGGAACAACTAAATACAAAGAACCATTCACTACGGATCGTCCGGCACGTACCTGCCGGTGAAGGGATTGATAACTGTGGCTACAGTTACTTTTGATAACGCTACGCGTCTGTACCCGGGCACAGAGAAGCCCGCTGTCGACAAGCTCAACATCGACATCGCTGATGGCGAGTTCCTGGTCCTCGTTGGACCCTCCGGCTGTGGAAAGTCCACCTCCCTGCGTATGCTCGCAGGCCTTGAGGATGTTAACTCCGGCCGGATCCTGATCGGCGACCGCGACGTCACCGACGTTCCGCCGAAGGACCGCGACATCGCCATGGTCTTCCAGAACTACGCCCTCTACCCGCACATGACGGTGGCGGACAACATGGGCTTTGCCCTGAAGATCGCCGGCGTCAGCAAGGAAGAGCGCGCAGAGCGGGTCCGCGAGGCCGCCAAGCTGCTCGACCTGGAGCCGTACCTGGACCGCAAGCCGAAGGCACTCTCCGGCGGCCAGCGCCAGCGTGTTGCCATGGGCCGCGCCATCGTGCGTAACCCGCAGGTGTTCCTCATGGATGAGCCGCTCTCCAACCTCGACGCCAAGCTCCGTGTGCAGACCCGCACGCAGATCGCGTCGCTGACCCGCCGCCTCGGCGTCACCACCGTCTACGTCACCCACGACCAGGTCGAGGCCATGACCATGGGCGACCGCGTCGCCGTGCTCAAGGACGGCCTGCTGATGCAGGTTGACACCCCGCGCAACCTCTACGACAAGCCGAAGAACGTCTTCGTCGCCGGCTTCATCGGCTCCCCTGCCATGAACCTCCTCGAACTCCCCGTCGTCGACGGCGGTGTGCAGTTCGGCGGCACCGTTTACCCGGTCCCGCGCGACATCCTCGAAGATGCTTCCGGCTCCACCGTCACCCTGGGCACCCGCCCCGAAGACCTTGAGACTGCACCGCAGGGCGAGGGCCTGCAGGTGGAGGTCGACGTCGTCGAGGAACTCGGCGCCGACGCCTACGTCTACGGCCACACCACCCTTGACGGCAAGGACCACGACATCGTGGCCCGCGTCGACGGCCGGCGCCCCCCGATGAAGGGCGAGACCGTGTGGGTCCGCCCGCAGTCGGGCCACGTGCACCTGTTCGACACCAAGACCGGCCTGCGCCTCGGCGACTAGGCGCTACTTCCGACGGCGGCCCTCCCTCTGGAGGGCCGCCGTCGGGCGTTAACCGGCAAAATTTAGGCGCGCCCGCCCCCAGTACGGGAGAATTGCAGCATGACCGAGGACAACGGTGCCCAGTGGCACGACGAACCCACTGACTACGGGCAGATCGGCAAGCTGCCGCGGTACCAGGCCGCGAGCGCCAACGACGACAAGGGCCTCGCCAGCTCACTGAGCATCACGGCCGCCGCCACCGAACCAGAACTCCTGGACCTGCCCTGGCACATCGCCCTCGAGGACTGGCCGGCGGAATACCTGGCGGCGCTCCCCCGCGGCATCTCGCGGCACATCGTGCGGTTCGCGCACCTCGGCGGCTCGGTGATCGCCATCAAGGAAACCTCGGAGCACATCGCCCGGCATGAGTACCACATGCTCCGCAAGCTCGCCCGGCTGGATGTCCCCTGCGTGGAGCCGGTGGCGGTCATCACCGGCCGCACCACCCCCGAAGGCCGGCCGCTGAACCCCGTGCTGGTCACGCGCCACCTGAAGTTCTCCATGCCGTACCGCGCTCTGTTTTCGCAGATGCTGCGCAAGGACACCCTCACCCGCCTGATCGATGCGCAGGCGCTGCTCCTGGTCCGCCTGCACCTGATCGGCTTCTACTGGGGCGACGTTTCGCTCTCCAACACCCTGTTCCGCCGCGACGCCGGCGCCTTCGCCGCCTACCTTGTGGACGCCGAGACCGGCGAGCTGTACCCGGACCTGTCCACCGGGCAGCGCGAGTACGACCTCGAAATTGCCCGGGTCAACATCGCCGGCGAACTGATGGACCTGCTCGACGGGGGCCTCATCGAGGAGAAGGTGGACCCGGTCGCCACCAGCGAGCTCATTATGGAAAGTTACCGGCGGCTCTGGACCGAGCTTACCGAGAAGGAATCCTTCGAGATCGGCGAGCGCTGGCGGGTGGCCGCGCGTATCCGCCGGCTTAACGAACTCGGCTTTGACGTCGAGGAGTACGCCATCAAGACCACCCAGAACGGTTCCACCATCCAGCTCCAGCCCAAGGTGGTGGACGCCGGGCACCACCAGCGCCGGCTGCTGCGCCTGACCGGCCTGGATGCGCAGGAGAACCAGGCGCGGCGCCTGTTGAACGACATGGACTCCTTCCGGGCGGATAACAACCCGGGTATGGATGAGGAATACAGCGCGCACCTGTGGGTCAGCCAGATCTTCGAACCGATTGTC
>NZ_JBFTNO010000177.1:0-6634 GCF_056397525.1 Arthrobacter sp. 05L45_2
CCTCACCGATCACGGCCCTGCTGCGCAACGCGTTCGGCACCCTCAGCCCGGTCGAATCCGCGGTGATCATCGCGGAGCTGTTCATCACCGGGTTCCTGGTCCTCCGGCTGGCCGCGCACCTGTTCCGGTTCGGCTCCATCCACTACTCCGGCAAACTCTCCATCGCCGGGACGTTCCGGAAGCGCAGCAGCACCGCACCCGCCAAGTAGCCGGCTCCGGCCGGATGCAACGAAGGGCTGCCCGCCGGCACAATCCGGCGGGCAGCCCTTCGGCGTCGTTGGTGTTAGTCCTTGCGGCGGACGGAGAGTCCACTGCCGGTGGCGGCCCCGCCGTTGGGCCGGGCCGAGGCGTCCGGGCCGCCCATGGTCAGCTCCAGAAGGTCAGGCGCGGTGTCCACCAGGACCGTGTCGCCGTCGGCGATCTCGCCCGCGAGAATAGCCTTGGCCAGCCGGTCGCCGATCTCCCGCTGCACCAGGCGCCGCAGCGGACGGGCACCGTAAGCGGGGTCGAAGCCCGTCACGGCCAGCCAGGCGCGGGCGCCCTCGGTTACCTCCAAGGTGAGCCTGCGGCCCTTGAGCCGGTCGGCCAGTTCCTTGACCTGCAGCTCCACGATCTCGGCCAGTTCCTCCACACTGAGCGGATCGAAGAGCACCACCTCGTCGAGCCTGTTGAGGAACTCCGGCTTGAACGAGGCGTGCACGGTGGCCATCACCGCGTCGCGCTTGGCCGCGGAGTCSAGGTKCGGGTCCACGAGGAACTGGCTGCCCAGGTTGGAGGTCAGGACCAGGATCACGTTSCGGAAGTCCACGGTGCGGCCCTGGCCGTCGGTGAGGCGGCCGTCGTCGAGCACCTGCAGGAGGATGTCRAAGACCTCCGGGTGGGCCTTCTCCACCTCGTCCAGCAGGAGCACGGAATACGGACGACGGCGGACRGCCTCGGTCAGCTGGCCGCCTTCCTCGTAGCCGACGTAGCCCGGGGGCGCACCCACGAGCCGCGCCACGGAGTGCTTCTCCGAGTATTCGGACATGTCGATCCGGACCATCGCCCGCTCGTCGTCGAACAGGAAGTCCGCCAGGGACTTGGCGAGCTCGGTTTTGCCGACGCCGGTGGGGCCCAGGAACAGGAAGGACCCGGTGGGCCGGTTGGGGTCGCTGATTCCGGCCCGGGCGCGGCGCACGGCGTCGGACACCGCGGTGACGGCCTTGGCCTGGCCGATGAGCCGCTCGCCGAGGACATGCTCCATCTCGAGCAGTTTCTGGCTCTCGCCCTGCAGCATGCGGCCGGCGGGAATGCCGGTCCAGGCGGAGATCACCTCGGCGATGTCATCCGCGGTGACCTCATCGGCCACCATCAGGTCCTGCTTCGCGCCGCCGCCGGCGACCCGCGCCGATTCGGCCTCGGCGGCCGCGTTGAGTTCGCGTTCCAGGGCCGGGATCTCGCCGTAGAGCACGCGCGACGCCGTTTCCAGGTCGCCCTCGCGCTGGGCCTTGTCCGCCGCGGAGCGCAGCTCGTCCAGCTTGGCTTTGAGGTCACCGACGTGGTTCAGGCCAGCCTTTTCCGCTTCCCAGCGGGCGTTGAGCCCGGCCAGCTCTTCCTTCTTGTCGGCCATGTCGGCCCGCAGCGCGGCCAGACGCTCCACGGCTGCGGCGTCGGTCTCGCCGGCCAGGGCGAGCTCCTCCATGGTCAGCCGGTCCACCTGGCGCCGGAGCTGGTCGATCTCCTCCGGCGCGGAATCGATCTCCATCCGCAGCCGGGACGCGGCTTCGTCGACGAGGTCGATCGCCTTGTCCGGCAGCTGCCGCCCGGTGATGTACCGGTTGGACAGGGCCGCGGCCGCAACGAGCGCGGAGTCCGCAATGGCGACCTTGTGGTGCGCCTCGTAGCGCTCCTTGAGGCCGCGCAGGATGCCGATAGTGTCGTCCACGCTGGGCTCGCCGACGAAGACCTGCTGGAAGCGGCGTTCCAGGGCTGGGTCCTTTTCGATGTTTTCGCGGTATTCGTCCAAGGTGGTGGCGCCGATCAGCCGGAGCTCGCCGCGGGCCAGCATGGGCTTGAGCATGTTGCCGGCGTCCATGGAGCTGTCACCGGAGGCGCCCGCCCCCACCACGGTGTGGATCTCGTCAATGAAGGTGACGATCTGGCCCTCGGAGCTCTTGATTTCCTCCAGGACGGCCTTGAGCCGCTCCTCGAATTCACCGCGGTACTTGGCGCCGGCCACCATCGAGGCCAGATCCAGCGCGATCAGGGTTTTGCCGCGCAGGCTCTCCGGGACATCGCCGGCGACGATCCGCTGGGCCAGTCCCTCGACGACGGCGGTCTTCCCGACGCCGGGCTCTCCGATGATCACGGGGTTGTTCTTGGTGCGGCGGCTGAGGACCTGGATGATGCGGCGGATCTCGGCGTCGCGCCCGATCACCGGATCCAGTTTCCCGGAGCGGGCGATCGCGGTCAGGTCGGTGCCGAATTTCTCCAGCGCCTGGAAGGTGTTTTCGGGATCGGCGCTGTCCACCTTGCGGTCTCCGCGCACGCCCGGCAGCGCCGCGACGAGCGCCTCGTGGGAGGCGCCGGCCTCGCGCAGGAGGCGTCCGACGTCGTCGTTGCCCGAAGCCAGGCCCAGGAGCAGGTGCTCGGTGGAGACGAAGCTGTCGCCGAGGCGCTCCGCCTCGTTCTGGGCGTTCTTGATTGCCTGCAGTCCGCTGCGGGAGAGCTGGGCCTGCTGCACGCTGCCCCCGGAGCTGGAAGGGAGGGCCTTGATGGCGGTGCTCGCCTGGACGCTGACGGCGTCGGGGTCGGTGCCGGTGGCCCGCAGAAGCGCGACGGCCACGCCCTCGCGCTGGTCCATGAGCGCTTTGAGCAGATGCGCGGGTTCGAGCTGCGGGTTGCCAGCGGTCGAGGCGTTCATGGCGGCCGCGGCGAGAGCCTCCTGGCTCTTGGTGGTGAATTTGGCGTCCAAAGAGGGCTCCTTCCGGGATGAGACTAGCGTCAAAGTTGAGTGTATCTCGCTCAACTTTGGATTTGACCTCTTTTGCACCATGTTTGCCCACGGCGAAACTGCTGTCTAGGGGCGGGGGGTGGAGGGGGTGCGGGGGGTGGGGCCGGGGTGGGGCCGGGCGTGCGTCGCAAATTGCACATGTCCCGGGATGAACCCTGACGGACATGCCCATCCTTCGGACGCCCCTATGGACATGTCCACTCGCGGGACCGAGTGAAGTGCATGCCCTGCGGCCGCCCAAATCGCGTCCGGACATGCCCGTCGCTGATCCCACCGGATGGACATGCCCATCCTTGGCGCCAGCCGATGGACATGACGAGTACCTACTGGGTTCCCCGATGGACATGCCCATTCTTCGCCCGGAGCAGTGGACATATTCCAGATATGTCCACTGGCCGAACCCTGGACCGGGCATGTCCGTCAAGGGCCCTGAACGATGAGCGTGTGCGACGAGGCTGCCCGCTAAGAATGAGCCTGTCCATCCCGGGGCGGTGAAGATGGGCCTGTCCGTCTGGGGCCCAGGAAAATGGGCATGTCCGGCATAAAAGAAGCGATCCGGCGGTCGGCTCCCCCAAGGAACCGACCGCCGGATCGAATAATAGCTACGGGTAAAGTCTGTCACAGATTTGACAAGTTTGTCACACGACGCGCTGCCGGGGGCGTCGTCGGACCTCTGTACTGTGGACTCATGACTGAGAACTCGGCCCCCGAGCACGGCCCGCGCAGCGTTTTCCTGGACAAAGAGCACCCCGCGGCGTGGCGCGCACTGAACGGCCTCGGGCTCAAAGCCAAGGAGTCCGCGACCGAGGCCGGCCTGGACCAGACCCTGATCGAACTGCTGAATGTCCGCATCTCGCAGATCAACGGCTGCGCCTTCTGCCTGGACCTGCACGTGGGCGACGCCGTGAAGAACGGCGAGTCGGCACAGCGGCTGGCTGTGCTGCCGGCATGGCGCGACACCACACTCTTCACCGACAAGGAACGCGCGGCCCTCACACTGGCCGAGGCGATCACCAACATCTCCGACGCCGTGGCACGCGAGCACGAAGGACGCGCGGCGCGCAGGCACCTCAGCGACGCCGAGTTTTCAGCAGTCAGCTGGCTCGCTATCACAATGAACGCCTTCAACCGCGTCTCGATCGTCAGCCAGCACCCGGTCCGGAACAAGGCGCAGGGCAACCCCGGGTCAAAGGACTAGGCCCGGGCAGCACGCCCGGCTGCCGGCAAGGGCTAGGTGTCAGGGGATGAGCCGGTCGGCCCTCAGCCGGTCAAACAACCCCGTGAAGGAATCCAGGGTCCGGCGGTACCCGGTGAAGCCTGCCAGGCGGCTCTTGCTCATGTCGGCCAGGACCTCGATGTTGCGGCCCAAATCGCCGTCGGTGTGCCACCACGAGGAGACGCGCGCGAGGTCCGTTTCGGCGAGTCCGTGCCGTGCAGCCATGTCCGCCCAGACGGATTCCATGCCCTGCATCTGCACTTCCAATGGCCTGGGTTCGCCCTCAAACCCGACGGCCTCGACGCCGAAGTAGGCGGCCAGACGCGGCCACATCCAGCGCCAGCGGAAGACGTCGCCGTTGACGATGTTGTAGGCCTGGTCCCCCGCGCTGTCCGCCGTCGCCGCCCAGAGCATGTGTTCCGCCAGGAGCCCGCTGTCCGTCATGTCGGTGAGGCTGTTCCACTGCGTCTCTGAACCCGGGAAAATGAACGGCTGGTGCAGTTCCTTGCAGATGGACGCCTGCACCGCCAGCGTGAGCCCCATGTTCATGGCGTTCCCCACCGCGTGTCCGATCACCGTATGGGCGCGGTGAACCGACCAGCTGAAGCCCTGCCGTCCCGCCGCCGCCCACAATTCGTCCTCCTGGGCGTAGTAGAAGTTGGGAACAGGCAGGCGGGGCTCGTCCTCGTGGAAGGGGGTGTCCGGCATCTCGCCCGCCGCGTACGCCTCAAAAGGGCCAAGGTAGTGCTTCAGCCCGGTCATCAGGGCCACGTGTTCCACGGGGCTGTCGCGCAGGGCATTGAGCAGGTTCCCCAGCAGCGCGGCGTTGACCTCAATGTTTTCCCGTTCCGTGCTCTGCCGCGACCATGCCGTAAAGAACACGTGCGTCGGTTTTTCGCCGGCGAGCGCCGCCGCGAGGCTCGCCGGCGAGGTGAGGTCCGCGCTGACGGACCGGACACCCGGCCGCGATACCCCGCCGCGGGTCAGCGCCAGGACGTCCCATCCCGTCTCGGCGAGGAGGGTGACGAGGGCGGAGCCGGYGATGCCGCTGGCTCCCACCACCAGTGCGGTGCGTCCGTGGGCCGGGGCTGAGCTGTTGTGCACTGAATTCCTTCTGTTCGCGGGAGGGGCCTCTCTCCACCCTAGGCCGTGCGGCCCGACGTCGTCCCCGGCCCCCGCCCGAGGCGTCCCACCCCCTACGCCGGGTAGATCGACACCGCGGCGGCCTTGACCACGAAGTACACGGACACCCCGGGGGCCAGGCCAAGGTCCGCGGACGCGGCCGGCGTGACATCCGCGGACAGCTCCCCGGCCCGGACCCGGATCTGGTCGCCGTGCTGCTCCAGGTCGGTCACCGTCACCCGGAAGCTGTTGCGCGGGCTGCCGTGCGCCTCGCTGAGGAAGACAGAGACGGCCGACGGCGGGAAGGCGGCCACTCCGCTTTGGCCCAGGACGGGCGGGTCCTCGTGCCGGCCGGCGAGTTCCTGTCCCCCGGCGGTCAGGATTCCGCCCGGGGTGAGCGTCCCTGCCACGAGGTTCAGCCCGGCCAGCCCGGCGGCAAAGCGGCTGCGTGGCCGCTGGAGGACGTCACGGGTGGGGCCGTCCTCGGTGATCCGTCCTTCTTCCAGCACGATCACGCGGTCGGCCAGCATGTAGGCGTCCAGGACATCATGGGTGACGATGATGGCGCGGCGCCCGGCCAGCACCCGCTTCAGCAGACGCCGCAGCAGCGGGGCAGCGTGAACATCCAAGGCGGCCATCGGCTCGTCCAGCAGGAGCAGGTCGGGGTCGGCAGCCAGTGCCCGGGCCACCGCCACGCGCTGGGCCTGGCCGCCGGACAGCTCCCCCGGCCGCCGTCCGGCTAGCTCCGAGGCCTCGACCTCCGCCAGCCAGTGCCGGGCGGTTTCGCGGGCCCGGGCGCGGCCGGCACCGGCGCTGCGGGGACCGAACGCCACGTTGTCGAGCGCGCTCAGATGTGGAAACAGCAAGGGTTCCTGGGCCAGCAGCGCCGTGCCGCGCCGATGCGGAGCGGTCCAGGCGCGCGGAGCGGTCCAGGCGCGCGGAGCGGTTCCGGCGTGCGGAGCGGTCCAGGCATGCGGGCCTCCGCCGAGGTCAAAGAGCACACGCCCGTCGAGCTTGGCCCGGCCGGCGTCGGGGCGGAGCAGGCCGGCGACGACCGAGAGCAGGGTGGATTTCCCCGCACCGTTCGGTCCCAGCACCGCCACCGTCTCGGCCGGCCCCAGGCTCAGGGAGACGTCGAATCCGCGTGCCGCCACGGCGGCGTCGAGTGTAAAGGTCATGCCCGCCCCCAACCGTCAGGCGACGGCCGCCGGTAACTGAGCCCGACGACGATGACCGCCACCGCGACGAGAAGCAGCGACAGGGCGACGGCGGCGTCGGCGTCGGTCTCGCGCTGGAGGTAGATC
>NZ_JBFTNO010000178.1:0-6629 GCF_056397525.1 Arthrobacter sp. 05L45_2
GCCAGGAACAGGTTGTAGAAGCCCTGGTTGAACGCCAGGACCCGGGTGCTCTCCACCTCGGCCGCCGTGGCCGGGCCGAAGACCCGCCGCGCCGCGGGGCCGTCCCAGGCCAGCGACTCCATCCAGAAGATCACCACGTGCAGGGCGGCAGCGAGCCCCGCAAAGACCATTCCGACCACCAGCATGAGACCCCTTACGACATTTACAGCCCAGTATGGCCGATCATCGTCGCCGGGCCGTGCAGATTGGGCGCGGGGACGCCCGCCACGTCGGGGCTAGCCCGGTCCCGGCCCGAGCGGTCCCGTGCCCTGCGGGCCGTCCGGGCCGTCCGGTGACGACCCATCCAGTGGTGCGGCCGGTTCTTTGAGTTCCACGAAGATGGCGTGCGTTGGCGTGGCACCGGTATTTTCGCCGGAGTGCCTCTGGGCCGGCAGCCAGCGCGCCAGCCCGGAGGCCAGTTCGACGTCGACCGTCCGGCCGTCGGCGGACAGCCTGCGCCGGAAGTCGCTGAGGGTGACCATCACACTGTCCGGGTGCGCGTGCTCCACCGATTTCTCCCCCGGCTGGTCCGTGTACTCGAGCACCCGCACCCGCTCGTTCTCGAAGAGAACCCGATACAAATCGGGGTTGGTGGCCACCGGGTCCTTGTCCATGGCGCGACTCTAGTCCCGGGGCCGGCGGGCCGCCAGACTCCGCACCCCCGGCCTGTACGGCACTCCCCTGCCGTTATAGCTTGGAAGGGACATCGCGGCAGGCTGTCGCGCCCAGCAGCATCGGAGGAACGCATGAGCACCAAGCCGAGCGACCCGGAGGACATTGTCAGCGACGGAGTGGACGACGACGGGAAGCCGGTGCCGCGCGACACCGGCACCGGCGGCACAGCCCTCCCCCAGGAGGCCGGGGCGTCAGGCGCGTCCGGGGGACGCGTCCCGGGCAAGAGCGACGCCCACAAGGTGCCCGGTCCCGCCGAGGAGCAGGACGAAAAAGCCGAGGATGACCGGGGCCTGACCACGGACACCAGCCCGGACTGAAACGCACACAAGAAACCGGGCCGGCCCTCGCGGTGGGCCGGCCCGGTATTTTTTGTTAGCTGGTGGCAGATGCACCGTCGGCGGGTGCGATGTTGACGAGCCAGTCCACGCCGAACTTGTCTTTGCACATGCCGAAGGTGTCGCCCCACGGGGCCTTCTCCAGCGGGACGGTGACCGTGCCGCCGTCGGACAGCTTGTCCCAGAAGCCCCGAAGCTCGGCTTCATCGTTGCCGCTGAGGGACACGGAGAAGTTGTTGCCCGGGGTGAAATCCATGCTGTTGGGGGTATCGGCCCCCATGAGCACCAGCCCGTTTTCGCCGGTCAGCATGCCGTGCATGATCTTGTCCTGCTCGGCGGGATCCTCGCTGGCCTGATATTCGGCGAAGGTGCTCATGTTCAACTGACCGCCGAACACGGTCTGGTAGAACGTCATGGCGTCCCTGGCGTTGTCGCGGAAGCCAAGGTAGGGGTTGAGCGTGGTCATATCCGGGACTCCTTGATTGCAGGTTGCGGTACCGCGGCCGCTCGGCGGGCGGTCCCCGCGGCGGCGCAGCTTACAGGCATATCCTGCCCGAAAGCGTGCGCACTGCATAGGGCCATCACTGCCTCTGACCACGGCCGACGGCGGCGGGTCAGGCGGTCTGCCCCGCGTGCTCGCCTTCGGCGATTTCTTCAAGCAACTTGTCATTGAAGGCCGGCAAGTCGTCGGGGTTCCGGCTGGTCACCAGGCCCTGGTCAACCACCACCTCTTCATCCGTCCAGTTCGCCCCGGCGTTCCTGAGGTCGGTCTGGAGGGTGTGGTACGAGGTGACGTTTCGTCCGCTGATAACGCCGGCGTCGATCAGGAGCCAGGGTCCGTGGCAAATCGAGGCCACCGGTTTGTGCTGTTCGAAGAAGCCACGTGCAAAGGTCTGCGCAGCCTTATCGACGCGGAGGTGGTCTGCGTTGACCACGCCGCCGGGAATCACCAGGGCGTGGAAGTCGGAGGCGTTGGCCTGGTCGGCGGTGAGGTCGACGTCGAACGTCTCACCTTTTTCCGTTCCGTCGAATCCCTGCAATTTTCCGCTCTTCAGCGAGACCAAAGTGGGTTCGCCGCCGGCGTCCTTGACTGCGTTCCAGGGGCTGGTCAGCTCGATTTGTTCGACGCCGTCCGTCAGCAGGAAAGCAACTTTCTTGCCCGCGAGATTGTGTTCCGACATGTGTCCTCCTCGTAGCCAGCGCGGGGATTGAGCAGCGTTCCGGCCGTGCCTATCCCCGCGGAGAATGTGATGCCTTACGGGTCCAACTCTAGGAAGCCAGAAAATAATAAGCAAGCTGACTATTCATGTTTTTCTCGACTTAGGGTATGGACTTTCCGTGACAGGCGTGACTATGGTGACGGAAGTTGCCGAACATTCGTCTCGATTTCTGCGCCACACCTGGGGGGTGTTGCACGTGAAGCACGAACGACACTCCGGGCGCGCCTCGCGGCTCCTCCGCCCAGTGCTGCTGGCCGGTGCGGCGACGGTGGCTTGGCTGGCACTTTCCGCGACGTCGGCCAGCGCCGAGACCGGCCCTGACCTCGATGCCGCAGCCCGCGGCCTCACATCGGGCATCTCATCGCTGGCAGCGCCCAGCCCGCATGCGGCCAAAGCAGCCTCGCCTTCAGGTTCCGGGGGCGACAGTTCTGGGCTGTTGTCCCCGGTTACCCGTGGAATCACCGGTTCCGTCGACCGGATTGTGGCTTCGATTCCCGTCACCGCACGGATCGTTCCAGCGGAGACCGTAACCAAGGCGGTGTCCCCGCCGGTTGAGGTGATTGACCGCGCTGCCGCCGGCACTGTGGGGGCAGTGGTTCCCATAGCTACCGACTTAGTGGCAGCCGCCGAACCCGTCCTGGCTCCGGTCACGGGGGCCGTGGTGGACACCGTTCCGCTGCCAGCCCTTCCGCCGGTGCAGCCGCCGGTGGCGACGGTTCCTGCCGCCGCTCCCGTGCAGCCAGCGGCACCCGCTGCCACCGCTCCCCGGACGACCACCGGGGCTCAGGCGACCGACACGGGCGCCAAAAACGCGGCCGCAGAGCGCAGCACTTCCCATCTTGACGCTGCGGCCCTGACCTCAGCACCTTCCCCCGCGGAAACCGCCATGCCGACGGACCAAGCTCTGGCCCGGCCCTCGGCGTCGAGCGCTGTGCAGGAAGGGCCGGCACCTCTCGGCGGAGACCCTGCAGGTGATCGGCCAGGAACTGTCCCCGCGATCCCCAGCTCCAGCAGTGGGATCACCGCGTCCGCTTCCAGTCCGGGCGCCGGCAGTGCGGCTGAGACTTCTGACTTCAAACTTCTGCCGCCACCAGGGACGCTGGAGAGCAGCGATGTCCTGCTTCGGCTGCCGGCCGCGGTGTCATTCGACCCCGGCTCTTCTCCCGACTAGTTGTGCCTGCCTGCCCCCAAGGGGCGGGTGACGGCTCATCGGGCTGCCTCGCAGGCGGCCCCCACCAACCAATCCAGGAGAAACAACCATGCATACGAACTTGCGCAGAGGGCTGCTWGGCACCCTCTTTGCCGGCGGCCTSCTGGCCCTCGGAACCTCMGTCGCGTCGGCGGCCGACACAACGTCAGGCAGTGACGGGACCGCCTCCGGCACCCAGGCCATCGCTCCGGTCACCGCTCCGGTGAGCCTTGGTGCGACGTCGGTCGGGCTCCTCGGCGACTCCACCGCCACCGGAACTTCCCCGGCGGGAACCACCTCGGCCCCGGCACCGGCCACCGGCAGCAGCTCCACCTCCGGTACCAACGGGACCGCCTCCGGCACCCAGGCCACCGCGCCAGTCACCGCTCCCGTGAACCTTGGTGCGACGTCGGTCGAGCTCCTCGGCGACTCCACCGCCACCGGAACGCCCCCGGCGGGAACCACCTCGGCCCCGGCGCCGGCCACCGGCGGCAGCAGCACCACCGGTACCAACGGGACCGCCTCCGGCAGCCAGGTCGCCGCGCCAGTCACCGCTCCCGTGACCCTCGGTGCGACGTCGGTCGGCCTGCTCGGCGACTCCACCGCCACCGGAACGGCCCCGGCAGGGACCACGTCGGCGCCGGCACCCGCCACGGACAGCAGCACCACCGGCACCAACGGGACCGCCTCCGGCACCCAGGCCACCGCGCCAGTCACCGCCCCGGTAACCCTCGGTGCGACGTCGGTCGGCCTGCTGGGCGACTCCACCGCCACCGGAACCAACCCGGCAGGAACCACCACGGGCACGGCCCCGGCCACCGGCGGCAGCAGCACCACCGGTACTGACGGGACCGCCTCCGGCACCCAGGCCACCGCGCCAGTCACCGCCCCGGTGACCCTTGGTGCGACGTCGGTCGGCCTGCTGGGCGACTCCACCGCCACCGGAACCAACCCGGCAGGGACCAGCACGGCACCGGCCACCGGCGGCAGCAGCACCACCGGTACTGACGGGACCGCCTCCGGCACCCAGGCCACCGCGCCGATCACCGCCCCGGTGACCCTTGGTGCGACGTCGGTCGGCCTGCTGGGCGATTCCACCGCCACCGGAACCAACCCGGCAGGGACCACCACGGCACCGGCCACCGGCGGCAGCAGCACCACCGGTACTGACGGGACCGCCTCCGGCACCCAGGTCACCGCGCCGATCACCGCCCCGGTAACCCTTGGCGCGACGTCGGTCGGCCTGCTGGGCGATTCCACCGCCACCACCGAAGGAGCCGCACTCGCACCGACGGAGCCCGGCACCACGGAACCCGGCACCACGGATCCCGGCACCAACGGCCAGGGCACCACTGACCCGGCCATGCCCGGCGAGGACACGGGTAGCTCAGCCGAGGGCAGCGCTGACGGTGGAGTGGGGATAACGGTCGGGACCCAGGGCAGCGTCCAGGCCGGGGCAGCCGCCTCGGGCCACGCCGCTTTGGCCGCCGGTGCGCAGCTGCAGGCTTCCGAATCCGGCACGTTGGCCATGACCGGGGCGAGCAGTGGCACCTACGCCGCAGCACTGGTCCTGCTTTGCGGCGGCGCCCTGCTGCTGATGCTGCGGCTGGCGCTGCGGCGTCGCAAGGCCTAAGCAGTCGCAAGGCCAAGCAACTGCCGGACGCGCCCGCACTTGGGGCACGATTGCGGGCGGACCCCTCCGAAGGGATGGGTCCGCCCGCCCAGCGCGCTCTGGCCACGGCGCACACCCGTGATTACGCTGGCAGGTACCCACCGCGGTTCGAAGCAGGAAGAAGGACACCATGGACGAACGCGACATCCTCCAACGCATCACCGCCCTGGTCGATGAGGAGCGCGACCTCAGGGAGCAGGCGGAATCCGCGAGCGCCGACCATGACCACGTCCCCGACCGGCTCCGGCTCAGGCAGCTCGAGGAAGACCTCGACCAGTGCTGGGACCTGCTGCGGCAACGGCGGGCCAAGAGGCAATACGGCGAGGACCCGAACGATGCGGAGGCGCGGCCCGTCACGCAGGTCGAGGGCTACAACGGCTGACGCAGTCGGGAATCCGCGAGGAGCCGCGCGGATCGGTGCGGATCGGCGCGGCCCTGCTGCTGCTTGCGTGAGCAGCCCGACCTGCGTGAGCAACCCGACTTACTTGAGCAGTTCGACGTCGGACACCAGGTCAATGTGCGCCATCATGGCTGACGCCGCACCGGCGGCGTCCTGGGCGCGGATGGCGTCAGCGATCTTGCGGTGCGACGCGATCGACTGCTCCGGGCGGCCGGGCTGACCCAGCGATTCAAGCCGTGTTTCCAGGATCATTTCCGCGATGAACGCCATCAGCTGGCCCAGCACCGCCGAGTGGGCGGCGGCCGTCACAGCCTGGTGGAAGAGCTCGTCACCGTGCGCGCCCTTGGAACCGGAGGCAACTTCCTCCGTCATCGCCGCGATAGCCGCGTCGATCGCCTGCATGTCCTGGTCGGTGCGGCGGACGGCGGCAAGTTCGGCCAGTTTCACTTCCAGCGTGCTCCGGGCTTCAACGATCTCCGGCAACCTGCTCCGGTGCTCCCGCAAGCCCTTGATCACCGCCGGCACGTTCGGCCGGTAGACCAGCACCGCGCCTGTCCCATGCTGGACGTCGATGACGCCAAGCACCTCGAGCGCCACGAGCGCCTGCGCCAGCGTGGCACGGGAGACGCCCAGCCGCTCCGCGAGGTCTCGCTCGGCCGGAAGCAGGTCCCCGGGCCCCAGCTCGGCCGATTCGATGAAGTCCAGGAGCTGCGCCACTAGCTGCTCATAGAGCCGGGGCCTCGACACCCGGGAAATCTCTGGGACACCTGACTTCTTCGCCATCTTGTTTCCTCTTCGACGTTGCGCTGCTGCCATCCTACAACAGAGGAGTATTGACAAACTCACCTACTGTCTAAGAGGCTAGGCCAGTAGTCCTGTTGTCTACGTCACACTAATCCCGGAGGAACAAAGATGTCCGCTCCCGTGCTTTCCATCATCGTCCTGGCGGTGATGTTCCTGTTGGCCACAGTCCTTCCCCTCAACATGGGGGCGCTCGCCTTCGTCGGCGCCTTCCTGCTGGGTTCCGTCTTCCTTGGTATGTCCACCACCGAGATCCTGGCCAACTTCCCCGGCGGGCTCTTCCTGACCATCGTCGGCG
>NZ_JBFTNO010000179.1:0-6498 GCF_056397525.1 Arthrobacter sp. 05L45_2
ACGTCGTCCCAGTTGTTCACCAGCTGCATGTTCTGGTTCACCAACCACACATTCCCCGAATTCACATCATTAAGCACCACCACATCCCGGTTCACCCGGAACACATACGACGGCGACGCAGACGCCTTCGGGACCTCGACGTTCTTATCATCAACATCACTCACACAATCCCGCACATACTTATTCGCCCCAGCCCACGCAGCATGCACACACCCACCCAACTGCACCGGAGCCGCAGGAACCCCCTGACCCCCAAACGTCACCGTCTTCGCCGTCGAACCATCCAACGGCACCTCCAACAACGCCTTCGGCGTCGCCACAGCCACCGCATCCGCCCCCGGACCAGGCTGCTGCAACCGCGCATCCCGCGCATCCGCCAACCCCAACTCACGCCCGCCYGGCAACAACAACTTCCCCCGGCCAGCATCCAACACCACCGGCCGGTCCCCCACCACGGTCAACTGGATACCGCCGGCACCCTTCAAACCCTCCCAGGTACTCGCCTGCGAATCCGTCGCCCGCCCATCCGCATCCACACTCGTCACCGTCACCCGGCCCGACACCGGATCAGCACTATAAATCCGGTCATCAGCACCCACCACCGACACCGTCCCCTGCGCCCCCGACAGCACCGGCTCCGAACTCTCCTCATCAAAACCATTCACCGTCGACGGAGACAACGCCCACACCCGACCCCGCACCGCATCCGTCACCGCAATAACCCCGGACCCAAAACTCACCTGAGCCGACCCCGGCAACTTCTTATCCCCACCCAACCSCATCTGCGCCGCAGACACCTGATTCAACGTCGCCCCCGACGCATCATCAACAAAAACCGTCCCMGCATCCTGCAACACATCAAACGTCGTCGACGCCGGCGTCACCGCACCATCCAACACCCGCGACGGATAATTCAACCGCCCCACAGCATTCTTCGCCTTCGACACCACCCACACACCACCATCGTTCAAATCCACCTCAGTGGTCTTAAACCCCGGATAAATCACCGCACCCGCCACCAACACCACACCAGCCACCACAAAAGACCCCACCACCACACGACGCCGACCCGCACGCGTCCGCGGGCGAGGTGTGGCGGAACCCGGCTTCCGTGCTCCCAGCATGGCGAAAAGTCGTGTCACAGCGATTGGTGTTCCTTTGAGATTGCAGTGCAGAGGCCCCCGACAGCCCCGGGATCCGGGGCCGTGTCCCGCGACAGCCTACCCAACCATGGGTGGATGCGCGATGGGGAGGACTCCCCGCCGTCGGCCTTCGGGGCGGGTAGCGCGGGCGCTGGTGTGGCGGCTATGGCGTGGCTCCCGTCGGGAAGGTGCAGAGTGGGACGCCGCTGGCCCCGGGGGCACCGAGGGTGGTGTGCGTGGAGTTGATCCAGCGGGTCTGGTTCGGCGAGCCGCGCATGATGTAGTACCACTGGCCGTCCCCGCTGTAGTAGGTGCCGTGCGGCTTCCAGCACATGATGTCGAAGACGTCCGCGGCGCCCATCCAGGGCCGGTTGGTGCCGGTCTGCCCGTCGCAGGTGAAGTAACCAGGCTTGCTGTTGTCGTAGGAGGTGGCTCCGGGCAGGTCGGTGCAGCTGCGGGTCATTCCGCTGTTGAGCCGGGTGGTCCAGCGTGTCTTCTCGGCCCCGGACTGGGCTAACGCCGAGGCCGTTGGCCCTCCGGTGCCGCGTGAGTTCACCGTCTGGACCTGGATGGAGTRGCGCTCGTTGAAGCCGCCGGTGTTTACCGTCCGGCTTCCGGACGCGCCCACCCGTTCCCAGCCGCCGTTGTCGATCTTGATCTGGGTGTAGGCGATGTCGTGGCTGCCGGCATCCGGTGAGGCCCAGTTGAACGTGAGGTTCCGCTGGTTTTCGGCCCCGTTGGTGCCGGACGCGGACGGGGTGCCGGGCGAACCGTAGGGGTTCGCATTGGCGCCGGCGCTGGCGTCGGAGCTGGGTGCGACGGAGGAGTTGGCCGTCACCGTGATGGTGGTCCCTGCGCCGTTGGCGAACCCGCCCACGGTCTGGCCGGGTTTGATCGGGCCGCCCTGGCCGGTGGTGGCGCGGTAGGTGTAGCTGACCTCGGAGTAGGCAGACCCGTTCCGTTCCGCGGCGCTGAGCTCGCGGAAGTTGATGGTGACGGCCCGGCCGGCACCGCCGGTGTTGGCCGGGGTCGCGCTGACGCCGGAGACCTGGCTGAGTTTKCCGGTGGCGCGCCGCGGGGCCGAGGCTGCGCTGACGCCGCCCTTGCCGGCTTTGTTTTCGGCCTGCACGGTGAACGTGTAGGCCGCCTCGGAGTTGTTGGCGGTGAAGTTCGCCGTCTGTACCGTGCCTGCCACGGTCTGGGTCTGGTCCGGCCCGCCACCGCCGCTCATGGTGACGTAGTAGTTCTTGATCGCGTCGCCGTTGGTATTCGGCTCGTTCCAGTTCACCTTGAGCTGGTTGGAGGAGCCGACGGCGGAGGCTACCGACGTCGTCGGCGCGCCGGGGGCTGCCGGCACACCGGCGGGGTTGTCCTCCGCGGAGTACTGTCCCCAGTCCGAGGGGCCGAGTTCGTTGACGGCCTGGGCGCGCACCTTGTAACGGACGCCGTTGGTCAGTCCGGCCCAGGTGTAGTTCAGGCCGGTCACGCCGTTCTTCACGGCGACGCCGCTGGCCGGGGGTGGGGAAATTTCGAGGTTGTAGTTCTTCACCGGGGAGCCCTCGGTTTTGGCCGCGGGCCAGGCGATCACCATGTTCTTGTCGCCGGCCTTGACCGTGGGGGCCTCCGGTGGCGACGGCTTTTCATCCGGCCGGATCTCGTTGGACGCCGGGGAGGGGTCGGACTCGTGGACCTCGTTGGTGGCGGTGACCGTGAAGACGTATTTGACGTTGTTGGTCAGTCCGCTGAGGGTGCACGTGGTGGTGGCGCAGTCCTGGCTGAAGCCGTTGGCAGAGCGCACCGTGTATTTGGTGATGGCGGCGCCGTTGTCCGACGGCGGCGTCCACTTGAGGACGGCGGTGCGGCTGCGCACATCAGTTGCCGTGGGCGCCGACGGGGCGTCGGGTTTGTCCCGGACGGTGATGCGGACCCGGCCGTCGGTCTGCCGGGAGACGTCGCCGGTTTTGTCCGTCACGGTGTAGCGGACCACCATAACGCCCTTGAAGCCGGCGGCGGGGGTGACGGTGATGGAGTCACCGGCGATTGCCGGCTGTCCTGCCGCGGTGCCGGTCTCCACGGTGGCCTGGACGATCTTCAGCGGGGTGTCGGCGAAGGGGTTGAAGTCGTTTGCCAGCACGTTGACGGTCTCCGTCTTGCCAGCGTTGGCTTTTTCCACCACGTCTTCGTTGGCCACGGGGAGTGGCCGGTTGGAGGCCGTGACGGTGGCGGTGATGGTGGCCTTGACGGGATCCGAACGCCCGTCGGTGACCTTCAGCGGGATGCTGCCCTTCCACCCGGCGGACTTTCCGGCGTCGGCGGTGACCTTCAGGGTGGCCCCGTCCACGGTGGCCTTGAAACCCTCGGGCAGTGTGCCGTCGAGCTCGAACTTGAGCTTGTCCTGGTCGCCCTGGTCAACGTCCTTGGCCAGGTTCCCCAGCTCCAGGTTCGCGGTCTCCGCTTTCGGCACCTCGAGGCTGGCGCCGCTGAAGGTCGGAGGGTGGTTGGCGTTGGGGTCCGGAATGACCTTGGTGATGATGCTCAGCGTGGATTTCAGGCCCGCCGGGTCATCCGGTCCGGTCCCGTCGGTCACCTCGAAGGTCACCGACCCGGGTCCGACGTAGTCTTTGAGCGCGGCGTAGCGCAGGGCGGAGCCGCTGCCTGCCACCACGTTTTCCGGGGCGGCGCCCTGGACCTTGACCTTGTCCACCTGGGTGATCCGCGGGGTGCGGCCTTCCCTGACCCGGACATATTCGGCCAGGTCCAGGGTGATGTCCTTGCCGGCCATCACCTCCACGGGATCGGTCTTGGCCAGCGTGGGGTGCTGCTCGCCCTGGCCGGGAACCCAGATAACCGCCGTCGCACTCTGGCCGTCCACATCGGTGACCGTGTACGGGACCAACTGGTCGCCGGCGGTGAGGGCCACGCGGACGGTCCCGTCTCCGGCAACGCGGGCGTTCGGGTTGCCGTCGGGCAGGCCGATCTTGAGGTCCGCGGCGACGCCGTCGGGATCGGAATCGTTCCGCAGCACGGGGACGTCCACGGCGGACTTGCCGAGGGTCTCCGCGGGGGTGACCACGTCATCCTTGGCCACCGGCGGCTTCAGGGCCGCGTCCGGGCTGACGCGGACGCGGATCACGGCGCTGCCCTGGGCTTTTTTGTCGTCCTGGATTTTGTAGCTGACGCTCTCGTTGCCGGCCGCGGCCGGCGCCGTGAGCAGCACCTTGCCGCCGTCGGCGGGCTCGACGGCGAGTTCCGGGCGGGCCTCGAAGCCGTTGCGGACCAGGCTGATCGGGTCCCCGTCCGGGTCCGAGTCGTTGGCGAGTGCGTCCACGGCGATTTTGCGGCCGGGCCGGACATCCACGGCGTCATCCACGGCGATGGGTTTCTGGTTATTGCTTTCCTGCGGCGCGATGCCGACAATCACGGTGCCCGTGTTCTCGGCACCGATCCGGTCGCGGACCCGGTAACTGAAAGTGTCGGTGCCGGCAGCGTTGCCGGCGGCGGTGAATTCCAGGTACCCGTCCTTGACCACGGCGGTTCCCATTGAGGGGGCCTTGTCCACCCCGGTCAGCTGGACGGAGTCGCCGTCGCTGTCCACGCCGTCCAGCGGGACGGGGATGCGGACGGTCATCCCGGCCACCACGCGGGCGGTCAGGTTCTTGGGTTCGGGGCGGGTGTTGCGCTGGTCGTCGCGGGCCCGGATCCGGATGGAGACCTGCTGCGAGTCCGCTTGGCCGGAGGCGTTCGTGACCTTGTAGATCGCGTACACCGTTTTGGGGACGTCACCGGCAATGAAGCGCAGCGTCTGGCCGGAGGTGAAGATGCGGCCGTCGGCCGCGTCGGGCTTTTGGGCAAGTTCGGGTTCGAGGGTGAGTTTGCCGCCGTTGGGGTCCGTGTCGTTCTCCAGGACCGGGATGGTCACGACGTCGCCGACGCGTACGGTCGCCTCGTCGGGTTTGGCCTGGGGCGCCTGCAGCTTGGAAGGGGCAGGGACCACCAGGACGGCAATTTCCCCGCTGGCTGAGGCCTTGCCGTTGGAGATCGTGTACTTGACGTTGAGCTGGCCCTGCGCGCGGATGTCGGTGATCCTGACGACCGAGTGGTCCAGGACGGCCACGCTGAGCGGCAACCCGTCGGCGGCGGTCACGGACTGCACCACCAGCACGCCGCCGGACGGGTCGGAGTCGTTGCCCAGGACGTCCACCAGGACGCTGCCGCCGCTGGGCAGCAGCGCGGTATCGCGGACCGCCACCGGCGCGCCGTCGCCGCCGCCGGGGACGACGTCGACGCGCACCAGCTGCTGGGCGCTGGCGGGTCCGTTGGTGACCAGGTACGTCACATAGTGGGCGCCCACGGCGGTGGAGTTGAACGTAAACGTCTGCTGGTCGGCGCCCATGGTGGYGGTGGAGTTTCCGTCCGGGGTGACCTGGGCGAGGCGCAGGGCGCCGGCCTGCGGGTCGGAGTCGTTTTTCAGCGGGGCGATCACCGTGCTGACCCCGGCGACGGCCACAACGTGGTCGGCGTTCGCGATGGGGGGCAGGGCGCCGGGAGGGCGCACCTCGACGGTCACTTTTCCTTCGGCGCTGGCCCGGCCGTCGGACACCGTGACGGTGACGGTCTTTTTGCCGGGTTCCGAGCCGGAGTCCTGGAAGCTGAGCAGGCCGTCCGGCCGGACTTTCACCTGGTCGCGGGGGTCGCTGCTGGTCGCGCCGACAACAAAAAGGTCGTCKCCGTCGGGGTCGGCCCAGTCAGTGAGGATGTTCTGGCTGACCACTTTCCCGGACTGGACCACCAGGGTGGTGTTGCGGTTGGGTTTCTGCCGCGGCGCCGCGTTCTCGCCGGGCGGGATGATGTTGAGGGTGACGTCAGCGGAGGCGGACAGGCCGCGTCCGTCGTCGACCGTGTATTTGAACGTTTCGGAGCCGGTCTTGTCCGCGCCCACGCTGACCTGGAAGCCGGTGGCCCCGTAGATCGGGGCGAGTGTCCCGGACTTGAGCGGCTCCGGGGTCCGGACGGTGAGGATGTCGCCGTCCGGGTCGCTGTCGTTGTCCAGGACCGGGAGGATGGTGGTTTTCCCGGCGCGCACGCCGAAGGTGTCCGGTTTGGCGGTGGGCGGGCTGTTGGGCTTGGTGCGGTCCGGCAGGACGGTCTGCTGCACCTCGTCTGCGGAGTCCTTGTCAGCATCATCCGAGGTTTGTTTGGGCGGGATGACGTCGTCCCAGTTGTTCACCAGCTGCATGTTCTGGTTCACCAACCACACATTCCCCGAATTCACATCATTAAGCACCACCACATCCCGGTTCACCCGGAACACATACGACGGCGACGCAGACGCCTTCGGGACCTCGACGTTCTTATC
>NZ_JBFTNO010000180.1:0-7575 GCF_056397525.1 Arthrobacter sp. 05L45_2
GCTGGGACCCGGCCACCTTGAGCATCAAAGGCGTCGATACCAACTCCCGCAACCAGCAGTACGTGGTGAATTCGGTGGTTCCGAAGCTCACCGCAGCCGTGCTGGCCGCCGCCCCGGAACGGGTGCAGGGGGTACCGGACACGTTCCTCCGCATCCCGTCCAACGTTCCCGCAATCGTGCGGCAGACCGCCGATACCGTCACCGCAGGGCGCAGCAGCAGCTACGCCAAAGCCATGGCCATCCAGCAATATCTGCGGTCCGCGGAGTTCAGCTACTCCCTGCAGTCCCCGGTCCAGGGCGGCTACGACGGGAACGGCCTGTCGGTGCTGGCGGACTTCCTAGCCCAGAAAAGCGGATATTGCATCCATTTCTCCTCCGCGATGGCGGTGATGGCCAGGCTGGAAGGAATCCCGAGCCGAATCGCCGTCGGCTACGCCCCGGGGCGTGCGACGGGCTCGACGGTGAGCATCGCGGGACTGGGGGCGTTGCCTGAGTACGAGGTGGATGCCCGTGACGCCCATGCCTGGCCCGAGCTCTTCTTCGAGGGCGTGGGCTGGGTGGCCTTCGAACCAACGCCATCGCGCGGTGTGGTGCCGGCCTACGCGACGGAGCAGGCGGCGCGCAGTGGCGCCAGCACCAACGAGAACAATGACGGGCTGCTCCCCGACGCGGGCGACCCGAAGCCCACCGCGGCACCGCTCCCCGTACCTGTGCCGGTGCCCGCACCCGCGGTCCGGGACACGGCGGCGGACAGCCTGGTACCGGCCCTGTACGGCGTAGGCGGGCTGCTGCTGGTGGTGTTGCTGCTGGCCTCACCCGCGCTGGTGCGCGGCGGGGTCCGGCGCCGCCGGCTGAAAGCCTCGGCGTCGGGTATGCCGGGCTCGGCCGTCCCGGCGTGGGCGGAGTTGCGGGATTTGGCGACCGATTACGGGGTGCCTCCCCGGAGCAGTGAGACCCCGCGGCACTTCTCGGCGAGGCTGCGGGATTCGTCGGCGCTGGGCGAAGCGGGCGGCCTGGATGCCGGGGCGCACGCGGCTGTGGCGTCGCTGACCGGGGATTTTGAACGCCAGCAGTATGGCCGGCCTGCGGCGGAGGACTCCGCCGCAGACACGGCGGCGGACAGGATCGTGCTGGTGCGCGGTGTGTTCCGGGCCCATTCATCATGGTGGACGCAGTTCCGGGCCGTCTGGCTGCCGGCCTCCCTCACTGCGCGCTGGCGGCGCCGGGCCTCATCACCGCTGCGTGCCGTGTCCGGGCCGGCCCGGAATGCAGGAAGCGGCGCCGCGGAGTCCTGGTCCAGGACAGCATGCCGGTCTCCAGGCGTTCGCCCATCCGGATGCCCCGGTTCAGGTCCTTGGTGAAGACGTACGCGACCAGGCCGTACTCGGTGTTGTTCGCGAGCCGGACAGCCTCGTCCTCGGTATCGAAGGTGATGATCGGGGCAACCGGCCCGAAGATTTCCTCGGACAGGATCCGGGTGCCCTCGGTGACACCCTTCAGGATCGTGGGCTGGTAGAAGTACCCCGGACCCTCCACCGCAGCCCCGCCCAGGACCGTCACGGCACCGGCGTTGACCGCGTCGGTGACCAGTTCGTGGACCTTGTCCCGGCTCTTGGCATCAATCAGCGGCCCCACCTTGGACTCGGCCTCGGTACCCCGGGCCGTGGTCATCTCCGCCATCTTCGCGGCGAACTTCTCCGCGAACTCATCGGCCACGGACCCGTGCACAATGAACCGGTTGGCCGCGGTGCACGCCTCGCCCATGTTCCGCAGCTTCGCCAGCATCGCCCCGGCCACGGCGGCGTCGACGTCGGCGTCCTCGAACACCACAAACGGGGCGTTCCCGCCCAGTTCCATCGAGGTCCGCAGGACCGTCTCCGACGCGTCCGCCAGCAACCGCCGGCCCACCTCGGTGGACCCGGTGAAGGACAGCTTCCGGAGCCGGGAATCCTTGATCAGCGGCCCGGTCGTGGCACCCGCGGTCGAGGTCGGAATAACGTTCAGCACACCGGCCGGCAGGCCGGCCTCCAGCATCACGGCCGCGAACAGCTGGGACGTCAGCGGCGTCAGGTTCGCGGACTTCAGCACCATCGTGCAGCCGGCCGCCACCGCCGGGGCGATCTTCCGGGTGGCCATGGCCAGCGGGAAGTTCCACGGCGTGATCAGCAGGCACGGACCCACCGGCTTCTTSGYCACCAGSAGCCGGGACTTSYCGTCCGGGGACACCGAATACCGGCCGAACGCCCGCACCGCTTCCTCGGAGAACCAGCGCAGGAACTCGGCACCGTAGGTCACCTCACCGCGGGCCTCGGCCAGCGGCTTGCCCATCTCCAGGGTCATCAGCAACGCGAAGTCCTCGGCCCGCTCCGTGACCATGTCAAACGCCCGGCGCAGGATCTCCCCGCGCTCCCGCGGTGGGACCTTGGCCCAGGACTCCTGCGCCGCGGCGGCGGCGTCCAACGCGGCAGCACCGTCCTCGGGGCCGGCGTCGGCCAGGCTCAACAACACCTTGCCGGTGGCGGGATCCTCGACATCAAACGTCTTCCCGGACGCGGCCGGACGCCACTGCCCGTCAATCAACAGACCGGTCGGCACGGACGCCAGCAGAGCAGCCTCACGCTCCGCGGTAACGGTGGGCTGGGCAGTTACAGTCACAATGACTCCCTCGTCAGCAATGGGTTTGGAAAGGTGGATCGGCCCGGCGTCTGGCCGCCGGCCCGGACTACTGCCACGGTACTGCCGGTCTCTCCGGGGTGTCTACGCATGCGCGCACTAGGACCGGGCGATTCCGCTGTGCAGCTGCACAAGCGGTGGAGCAGGACAGGCGCTGGCCGCGCCTGCCAGTGCCTGGCCCCGGGGGCCTGGATCAGCGGGCGGCGAGGACCGCGGAATACAGTTCGCGTTTGCTGACCCTGGCGTCCTCGGCGACCGCGGCCACGGCCTCCTTGAGCCGGATGCCCTGGGCGATCAGTGAGTTGACGGCGGCGACGTGGTCCTCGGGTTTGCCGGGCTCCCGCTCGGGGGCACCGCCCACCACGACGGCGATCTCGCCGCGGACCTCGTTGGTTTCCGTCCACTGCAGGAGTTCGCGCAGGGTGCCGCGGATGACTTCCTCGTACGTTTTGGTCAGTTCCCGGCAGACGGCGGCGCGCCGGTCGGCGCCGAAACGCTCGTGCAGGGCACGGAGCATGGGTTCCAGCCGGTGCGGCGCCTCGAAGAAGACCATGGTGCGGCGTTCGGCGTCGAGGTCGGCGAGCCGTGAGGTGCGCTCCCCCGCCTTCCGCGGCAGGAAACCCTCGAAGCAGAAGCGGTCCGTCGGCAGGCCGGAGAGGGCCAGGGCGGTCAGGACCGCCGACGGCCCGGGCACGGCCGTGACGGTGAGTCCTGCCGCGACGGCGCCCTCCACCAGCCGGAAGCCGGGGTCCGAGACGGCCGGCATCCCCGCGTCGGTCACCATCACCAGGGTTTTTCCCGAGCGGACCTGGTCCAGGAGTTCACCGGTCTTGGCGGCCTCGTTGTGCTCGTGATAGCTGATCACCCGGCCGGCCACGGTGATGCCGAGGCTTTGCACGAGGCGGTGCAGCCTCCGGGTGTCCTCGGCGGCGACGATGTCCGCGGTCTCCAGCAGTCCGATCAGCCGGGCGGAGGCGTCTCCGACGTTGCCGATCGGGGTGGCTGCCAGCACGATCCTGCCCGGCCCGGCGGCCGTTCCCGCCGCCGGCACGGCGTCGTCGGCGGCAAGGGCGGGTGCAGTGCTTGGCTGGGTGCTCAGTTCGGGATCCACCCCACCAGACTACTGCCGGCGGGCGCGCGGGACCGCCGTTCCCGGCCGCGAAAGGTAGCATGGGCAACGTGACGCAGACCCCCATGCGGCCTGCCGAGGCCGGTTCAGCCGCATCATTGCCCGCCGACCAAACCCCGGACAGCACCCGCCACGCCGCAGGCAGGCGGGACCAGGCCCGCACCGGGCGGAACCTGGAGGGGCACCGCTGGATCGGCCGGCCGGCCGAGGCGTTCGGCGTCGAAGCCCTCAAGGAGCGGCTGATCGGCGATATCCGCAGCTGGCGGGACTACCCGCCCACCCTGCGGCTCTGGTTCTGGCTGATTCCCGCCCTCACCGCCGTGCTGGGCGGGATCCTGCGTTTTGTCCGGCTCGACACCCCGCGCAACCTCGTCTTCGACGAGACCTATTACGTCAAGGACGGCTACTCGCTCCTGGTCAGCGGGTACGAGCGCGCCTGGCCGGAAAAGGCCAACGACTCCTTTATCGCCGGCAACCCCGGGGTCCTCCTGAACACCCCCGAATACGTGGTCCACCCGCCGGTGGGTAAATGGATGATCGCCGCCGGTATGTGGCTCTTCGGCCCGGACAACCCCTTCGGGTGGCGTTTCTCGGCCGCCCTGACCGGCACCCTGTCCATCTTCCTGCTCGCCYTGATYGCSCAGAARCTYTTCCRCTCGCTCACCCTGGGCGCCGTGGCCGGGGTGCTGCTGGCCGTGGACGGCCACCACCTCGTGATGTCCCGCACCTCGCTGCTGGACATCTTCTTGATGTTCTGGATCCTCGCCGCTTTCGGGGCGCTGCTGATGGACCGCGACGACGGTCGCCGCCGCCTCGCCGAACGACTGGCCCGGCAGGCATCCGCCTCAGCCGGCGGCGTTCCCTCGCGGCCGCAGCTGGCCGCCGGCCCCTGGCTGGGGATCCGCTGGTGGCGGCTCGCCGCCGGGGTCTGCCTTGGCCTGGCGGTCGGCACCAAATGGTCTGCCCTGTTCTTTATGGCTGGCTTCGGCCTGCTGACCGTCCTGTGGGACCTCAGCGCGCGCCGGATCGCCGGGGTCCACGGCTGGATCACCGGCGGCATCCTCAAGGACGGCATCGCGGCGTTCCTGAGCATCGTCCCGGTCGCCAGCCTGGTCTACCTGGCCACCTGGACCGGCTGGTTCCGCTCCAGCAACGCCTATTTCCGGCACTGGGCCGAGACCAACCCCTCGGCGCAGTGGGGCTGGCTGCCGGATTCGCTCCGCTCCCTGGCCCACTACCACCTCGAGGCGTACAAGTTCCATCAGGGCCTGAGCGCGGAACACCCGTATGAGGCGAGCGCCTGGAGCTGGCTGGTGATGGGACGGCCGACGTCGTTCTTCTATGAGTCGTCCAAGCAGGGGGCGGCGGACTGCGGCGGGCCGAACTGCACCTCCGCCATCCTCTCGGTCGGCAACCCGCTGATCTGGTGGAGCGCCGCGGTATGCCTGGGGATCCTGCTGTTCTGGTGGGCCGGCCGGCGTGACTGGCGGGCCGGGGCCATCCTGGCAGCCGTGGGCGCAGGCTACCTGCCCTGGTTCATGTACCCGGAACGGACCATGTTCTTCTTCTACGCGGTGTCCTTCGAACCGTTCCTGGTGCTCGCGCTGGTGTACTGCCTGGGGCTGGTGCTCGGCCGGCGTTCGGACCCGCTCTGGCGGCGCCGCTCCGGCCTCTACCTGGTGGCACTCTTCGTCGTCGCGGCCGTGCTGCTCTCGGCGTTCTTCTACCCGATCTGGACGGCGGAGCTGATTACCTACCAGGACTGGCGGATGCGGATGTGGATGCCGTCCTGGATCTAAGGCAGGATTACTAGCGGAGCCCCGCGTCCGCCGGGACGCAGAACGGAACGGGAGACACGTGTTGTGAGAGAAGCCAGCACCGGACTGCTCGTCGAGCTGGATCCGGAAAGCAATGTGACGGACCTGCTGCTCGAACAGCACGCCAAGGACCCCGTGCACGCCCTCTACTCCCGCAAAGGTCCCTCCGGCTGGGCGGACATCCCGGCCCAGCAGTTCCTCGACCAGGTGACGGCCCTCGCGAAGGGGCTGATCGCCGGCGGGCTGGCTCCCGGGGAAACCGTGGCCGTGATGTCCGCGACGCGCTACGAATGGACTGTGGYGGACTTCGCSATCTGGTTCGCCGGCGGCGTCACCGTCCCCATCTACGAAACCTCCTCGGCCAGCCAGGTGGAGTGGATCCTGCACGACTCGGGCGCCCGCCGCATCTTCGTTGAAGACCAGGCGAAGGCTGCGCTGGTCCAGCAGGTCCTGGACGGTTCAGCGCTGCTGGCCGGCCGGGTCCTCGGCGTCGTCCGGATGGATTACGACGGCGCCGCGCCGAACCTTGCCAGCCTCGCTGCCGCCGGCAGCGGCGTCAGCGACGCCGAGCTGGAGCGGCACCGTTCAACAGCGGCCCTCGCCGACGTCGCCTCCCTGGTCTACACCTCCGGCACCACCGGCCGGCCGAAGGGCTGCGAGATCACGCACGGCAACTTCGCCCTGGTTGCGAAGAACATCGTCCTGTTCCTGCCGGAAATCCTGCTGCAGCCGCACGCACGGAGCCTGATGTTCCTCCCGCTGGCCCATGTCCTGGCCCGGGCCGTCCAGGTCATCTGCCTCAGCGCGGGCGCCACACTCGGCCACACCGCCAGCGCCAAGGAACTCCTGGAGGACCTTGGGACGTTCAAGCCGACGTTCCTGCTGGTGGTGCCCCGCATCTTCGAAAAGGTCTACGCCGGGGCCGCGCACAAGGCGGCGCTGGCCGGCAAGGACCGGCTCTTCGGTGCGGCCGCCGCGGTCGCCATCGAGTATTCGACGGCCCTGGACGCCGCGGGTCGGGGCACTGGCGCGGGCCCCGGCTGGGTGCTGCGGACCAAGCACGCCGTGTTCGACCGGCTGCTGTACCCGAAACTCCGGGACGCGTTCGGCGGACGCCTGGGCTACACCGTCTCCGGGGCGAGCCCGCTCAGCGCCAACGATGCCCACTTCTTCCGCGGTGCCGGTGTGCCGGTCCTGGAGGGCTACGGCCTGACCGAGACGACCGCCCCGTGCACCGCCAATACGCCGTCCCGCACCAAGGTGGGAACCGTCGGGATCCCGGTTCCCGGCACCACCATCCGGATCGCCGACGACGGGGAAATCCTGGTCAAGGGCATTGGGGTGTTCAAGGGCTACCGCGCCAACGAGGCCGCCAACGCCGAGGCGTTCGTGGACGGGTTCTTCCGCACCGGTGACCTTGGGTCGCTGGACGCCGACGGATTCCTGACCATCACCGGGCGGAAGAAGGACCTGCTGGTGACCGCCGGGGGTAAAAATGTGGCGCCGGGGCCGCTGGAGGAAAAGATCCGTGAGCACCCGCTGGTGGCCCAGGCGGTGGTGGTCGGGGACGGGCGGCCGTTTGTGTCGGCGCTGGTCAACCTGGATCCCGAGGGCCTGGAGAACTGGTGTGCGGCGCAGCGTGTGCCCCTGATGGGCGTCGCGGAGGCCACAGCCAATGAGCAGGTCCGCGCCGCGATCCAGGCGGCCGTCGACGCGGCGAACACCCTGGTGTCAAAGGCCGAGTCGATCCGCACGTTCGTTGTGCTGGACACCGATTTCACGGTCGAGTCCGGGCACCTGACGCCGTCCCTGAAACTCAAGCGCTCCGCCGTCGTCAAAGATTTCCAGGCGCAGATCGACCGCATCTACGGGTAGGCTCCGGCCACTCCCCTGCGCACACAAAAGCGGCCGGCACTGAGGCGCCGGCCGCTTTGCTGTGTGTGAACCGTTTAGGAC
>NZ_JBFTNO010000181.1:0-6471 GCF_056397525.1 Arthrobacter sp. 05L45_2
GGGCCGAGCTGCGCTCGCTGAGCAACAATGCCGAGTATGCGGCGCGCTGGGCCCAGCCGGACATCGGGCACGCCCGGCAGGAACTCGGATTCCTGCCGGACGAGCCCACCGGCTAGCCTGCCGCCGGCGCCGGATTGTCCGCCGTCGGCAAGTGCTTGGCCCACCAGGCCAGGATGTGATCGAAGCGCTGGCGGCGGTGGTGCGGGGTGCCGGACCGGGAGAGTTCATGGTTCTCACCAGGGAAAACCAGGAACGCCGCTTCGACGCCCTGCTGCTTGAGCGCCGTGAAATACCGCTGCCCCTGTTCCACGGGGCACCGGAGGTCCTCCTCGCTGTGAATGACCAAGGTGGGCGTCCGGACGTGCTCCAGCCGGGCCATGGGACTCTGTGCCGCCATTTGTTCTGCGGATCGGCCGGTGTATTCACCGCCGAAGAACCAGCCGATGTCCGAGGACCCGGTGAAGCTCACAGGATCCAGGAAGCCCCGCTCTACGATCGAGGCCCTGAAGCGGTGGTCGTGGCTGATGGTCCAGGCTGTCAGGTAGCCGCCGTAGGACCCGCCCATAATGCCCAGCGCGCCGCCGTCGAGCTCCTGGAACTTCTCCAGGGCGCCGTCCAGGAAGGCCAGGACGTCCTGCATGTCCACCGTGCCCATACGCTCCTTGATGGAGCGGCCGTGGGCCTGGCCGTACCCGGCAGAACCGCGCGGATTGCTCATCAGCACCGCGTATCCGGCCGCCGCGTACACCTGGGCTTCGTCGAACAGCGCGCCGGTGAACTGCGCGAACGGGCCGCCGTGGATGTTCAGCAACACCGGGTGCGGACCCTCGCCGGCCGGTGCGACCAGCCAGCCGTGCACCGGATAGCCGTCCGCGGAGGCGAACGTCAGTTCCTGCGGCGGGATGATCCCGGCCTGGTCCCGCAGCGGTGCGGAGAAATCGGTCAGGCTCCGTGGCCGGCCCGCCTCGAGGACCGCGACATCGCCTGAGGTGGTCGCGTCGGTGTAGCTCAGGACCACCGCTCCCCCGTTCTCAGCAGCGCCCGTGACCACGCGCTCATCGGCGACCAACGCCGCCCGTTGCCCCGACGGCCCGAACTCTAGAAGCTGCACGGCGCCGCGGGCGTTGTTGAGCACCAGGACCCCGTCCTGGCCCATCAACTCGAGGCTGCCGCCGACGTCCATCGTTTCCACGTCGCTCAGCGCCACCGGTTCTCCGCCGGCAGCGGGCATGACGTAGAGCACCGTGTTGCGGGCCACGAAATCCTGGCCGGCGTCCCCGAGGTCCTGTGCGGCGAAATACAGCCACTGCCCATCCCGGCTCTGCCGGACTGCGGTGACGGACAGCCGGGCCAGCGCGGCCGGGGCTACCGCCTCGGGATCAGCAGCCGCAGTGTCCACGTTCGCAGCACTGTCCAGCGGCAGCCGGTAGATCCCGGTAATGAGGTCGTTGTCGCGGCCTTCATGCAGGGCGGCCGTGAAGTACAGGAACCGTCCGTCGTTGCTGTAGCTGGCTCCCTCGTGGTCAGTGGCCGCAGTGGTGAGCTGGCGCGCCTTCGGCAGGTTGCCGGGTTCCTCTCCGCTCTTGTCCGCAGAGGCCCCGGCGGCCTTCAACGCCCGGCCCGCGGGGGCGACCCACGGCTCCTCGTCAAGGCCCGGGACGTCGATGGCGAACAGCTGGACGGGCTTGTCAGCGGTGTAGCCGACGCCGTTCATCCGGTACTGGTACGTGGTGATCAGCCGTGCATCTTCACCGCCGGCAGAGACTCCGTCGACGGTGCCGTAGCGRCCCTCGTCGGGAGTCCGCGCGCTGAAGACCAGGCCGCGCGAGTCCGGCGACCAGGTGAAGGCGCCGACCCCCAGCGGAGCATCGGTCAGCTGAACCGGCTCGCCGCCGGTGGCTTCCACGATGTACAGCTGGGGCTTGCCCCCGGCCGGCGCCCGCAGGAACCCGAGGACGCGCCCATCCGGGGAAAACGCTGGAGCGGAGTCCCGGAACCCGCGGGTCAGCCGCCGCGGAGGCAGCGCCGGATCCACCGGCACCGTCCACAGCTGGCCCACGTAGGCGTCGGCGTCGAAATCGGGGCGGACCACGGACACTACGGCTTTGGAGCCGTCAGGGTGCACCGCGGGAGCCGAAACGGACTTGAGCAAGGGAAGATGTTCGGATTTCACGAGTGCGAGCCTAACCGCTGCGGCGCGGGAGGTGAAGTAGCTCACACCGGCGCGGCGTTCCGCCCGAATGGCCGGGAAGGAGAGCGGCGGGGCCGGCGCCGCGGCCCTACGATGGACTCTATGCTCCCCGCTTCCCTCGCCGCCCTGGCGTGCCCCGTGTGCCGGAAGCCCCTCGCGGCCGACGCTGGGATGCGTTCGCTCATGTGTTCGGCCGGGCATAGTTTCGACGCCGCCAAACAGGGATATTTCAATGTCCTGACCGGCAAGGGCACCGTCTTCGAAGCGGACTCGGCCGCGATGGTGGCCGCCCGCTTCGACTTTCTCTCCGCCGGCCACTACCGGCAGTTGGCGGCAACCCTTGCCGAGCTGGCCGGTCCTTTCCTCGCCGGCCCCGAGGCAGCCGTGCTCGACGCCGGGACGGGTACCGGCCACTATCTCCGGGCCCTCCTGGACCGCTCCCCCGCGGCCGCCGTCGGCCTCGACATCTCCAAGTTCGCGCTGCGACGGGCAGCCCGGCTGAACCCCGAGGCGGTCAACCTTGTGGCCGATGTCTGGCAGCCGCTCCCGCTCGCGGACGACGCCGTCGACGTCGTGACGGTGGTCTTCGCGCCGCGCAACGCACCCGAGTTTGCCCGGGTGCTCCGGCCGGGCGGCCGCTTGATCGTGGTCACACCGCTTCCCGGGCATCTCGCCGAGGTGGCGACGGTCACGGGAATGCTGGGCATTGAGCCGGCGAAGGAAGAGCGCCTCGCGGCGACCCTCGGCACACATTTCAGTGCCCACGAAGTCCAGGAACTGAATCTGGCCCTGGAGCTGGCGCCGGAAGACGTCGCGAAGCTGGCCATGATGGGACCGGCCGGGCACCACCTCGACCCCGCGTCCCTGTCAGCCATTGCGGCGGGGCTGCCGCCGCGCACCCCGGTCACTGCCCGCTTCAGGGTCAGCGTCTTCGAGCCGCTGCCCTCCCCCGCCGCGCCGCAGTCAACATAACGACTTGGCCACGTTCGCCCCCTAGTCCGGACTGCCCGCCCCCTGCACCACCCTCCGGCCTAGGATGGGAAGACAAGGTGCAGCGTGGCTAAGGGGGAAAAATGTTCGACTGGCTGGCCGACAACTGGTGGGCTCTCTGGCTCACGGTCTTCCTGGTGTTCGCTGTGGTGGAAATGCTCACCCTCGATCTGTTCTTCATCATGCTCGGCGGCGGCGCGCTGGCCGGACTCGTTGCGGCCTTTGCCGGCGCGGATTTTTGGCTCCAGATCGTCATTTTCAGCGTCGTGTCCCTGCTCATGATCGGCTTCGTCCGTCCCGTCGCCCTCAAGCACCTGCGCAGCAGCCCGGCTGACCAGCGCAGCAACGTCGAGCGCCTCATCGGCGAATCGGCCCTGGTGATGGAACCCGTCAGCGCCACCGGCGGACTGGTCAAAATTGGCGGCGATGTCTGGAGTGCCCGCATGGAGGTGGGCGAGCTCGCCCCCGGGCAGCACGCCGTCGTCCGCTCGATCGACGGCGCCACCGCCGTGATTGTCCCGGAGCCGGATCCGGCAGCCGAGTAGGCAGCCCGCCCGGGAACAGAACCCGGGGCACAGTCTTCCTGCCGCCGCCACCGGCTTCAGGATCTGCGGCAGTACCGCTGCCGCGCACAGCAAAACCACATATCTGGGGAAAAGGTGATGTATGGATATCGCAGTCGCAATAGTGCTGCTGGTACTCGTTGCGTTCGTAATAATCGTCCTGGCGCGCTCGGTGCGGATTGTTCCGCAGGCACGGGCCGGCGTCGTCGAACGGCTTGGCAAGTACCAGCGGACGCTGAATCCGGGCCTGACCATCCTGATTCCGTTCGTTGACCGGCTGCTGCCGCTCCTTGACCTGCGCGAACAGGTGGTTTCCTTCCCGCCGCAGCCAGTCATCACCGAAGACAACCTGGTGGTCTCCATCGACACTGTGGTCTATTTCCAGGTGACGGACGCGCGGGCAGCAACGTACGAGATTGCCAACTACATCCAGGCCGTCGAACAGCTCACCACCACCACGCTCCGAAACGTCGTGGGCGGACTGAACCTCGAAGAGGCGCTGACTTCCCGTGACCAGATCAACGGCCAGCTGCGCGGCGTCCTGGACGAAGCGACCGGCCGGTGGGGTATCCGTGTATCCCGGGTTGAGCTGAAGGCGATCGATCCGCCCCACTCCATCCAGGATTCGATGGAAAAGCAGATGCGCGCCGAACGTGACCGCCGCGCGGCGATCCTGACGGCCGAGGGCACCAAGCAGTCGGCCATCCTTACGGCCGAAGGCCAGCGGCAGTCCTCGATCCTGAAGGCCGAAGGTGATGCCCAGGCAGCCATCCTGCGCGCCGACGGTGAGGCCCAGGCCATCCAGAAGGTTTTCGAGGCCATCCACAAGGGCAACCCGGACCAGAAGCTGCTGGCCTACCAGTACCTGCAGACGCTGCCGAAGCTTGCCGAGGGCACATCCAACAAACTGTGGATCATCCCCAGCGAAGTTGGCGAAGCGCTCAAGGGCATCGGCAACGTCCTGGGCGGCACCAACCCGGATCCGACGTCGGACGGCCCGTTCGCTGGGCCGGCCGCACAGTCTTCGCCGTCAGAACCAGCCGCGTCGTCCACCGGCGTCCCGGGCGCCTAGCCGCGAAGCGAGATGGACCGCTCCGTGCGGCCAGGCTAAACAGGGAGGCATCCGCTGCGGCGGGTGCCTCCCTTCCTGTTGACCCCGCCCGCTGCCGGAAGGCTCCCCCGCCGGGCTGCCCGGGTCCGCTCCGCCGGGAGGTCCCGGGTTTACCTGGGACGCTGGGGCCGCGTATACTTGTGTATTTGTCCGGTCGGTTCAGCCCGCCGGAACATTTACGCTTCGCGGCGCGTTATATCTACTGACGATTTCTGCAGTGGGAACGCAATGCAAAAAGTAGTCCGGCGGGGTCCTCGTGGCCCCCGGCTAGCGCAGGGCCCGGCCCTGCGAACCGATCATAAGGGAGAAAAGATGAGCGATCGCAGCCTGCGGGGTATGCGCCTTGGCGCACAGAGCATGGAGACCGAATCCGGTGTCGAACCGGCTCCGCGCCAGCGTGTTGAGTACCGTTGCGAGGACGGCGAGCAGGTCTTTGTGACGTTCTCCTCGGAAGCGGAGATCCCCCCGGTATGGGTTTCGAAGACCGGTAAGGAAGCCCTCCTGGTCGACGGCGAACGCCCCGTCAACAGCAATGAGAAGGCTGTCCGCACCCACTGGGACATGCTGCTCGAACGCCGCTCGCTGCCCGAGCTGGAGCAGATCCTCGAAGACCGCCTCACCATCCTGCGTGAGCGCCGCGGCGAACGCCGCTCGGCCTAGGGTTCCTCCGCTGCCCGGCAGCCGGCACCATAGCAAAAAGGCCGGTCCGGCACCTGAGAAGGTGCCGGACCGGCCTTTTTTGCGCCTGCTGTGGCTACTTGCGGCCGAGCTTGCCGGCCAGCGTGTTCCAGCGGGCGCTGAGGCCCCACTTGGTCACGTTGATCATGGCCTCGACCACAATGTTGCCGCTCATTTTCGAGGCGCCGAGTTCACGCTCCACGAAGGTGATGGGGCGTTCGACGATGTTCAGTCCCAGCTTGGCCACGCGCCACGCGAGGTCCACCTGGAAGCCGTAGCCCACCGAATCCACCGAATCCAGGTTGAGCTTCTCGAGGGTGCTCCGGCGGAACGCGCGGAAACCACCGGTGACGTCCTTGATCTTGACGCCGAGCATCAGGCGGGCGTAGGTGCTGCCGACGCGGGAGATCGCCTGCCGGTACAGCGGCCAGTTGACCACGCTGCCGCCCGGAACCCAGCGGGAGCCCATGGCCAGGTCGGCGCCCTGTTCCACGGCTTCGATCAGCTGGGGCAGCTGCTCGGGCTTGTGCGAGCCATCGGCGTCCATCTCGACCAGGATGTCGTAGCCGGCGTCCAGGCCCCACTTGAAGCCTGCAATGTAGGCCGCACCCAGCCCGGCCTTGCCCTGGCGGTGCAGGACGTGGACCTGGCTGTCCTCGGCGGCGATGCGGTCCGCGAGCTGGCCCGTGCCGTCGGGGCTGTTGTCGTCAACGACCAGGACGTCGGAGGCAGGCACGGCAGTGCGCAGACGCCCAAGGGTCTTGGGCAACGATTCCAGCTCGTTGTAGGTCGGGATAATCGTGAGGACACGCACTGCGGGGCCTTTCCTTGGAGGGAGCGGTCGGTGGGCCGGGCCGGCAATTAGCCGGCGACGGGCACAGCTCCCCATTATAGACAGTCAGGGGCCGGGAACCCTGCCTTCCGGGACGGTGGCGTGC
>NZ_JBFTNO010000182.1:0-6439 GCF_056397525.1 Arthrobacter sp. 05L45_2
GTCCTGCCCAACCCGGCGTCGCGGGCGGCAGCGATTCCCGCCGGCGCCGAAGCCGGACTCGCGGGCGTAAGCCCCTTAGTGACCCCGAACGCGGACTTTTACCGGATCGACACGGCCCTCCGGGTTCCCGTCGTGGACCCGGCCCAATGGACGCTCAAAGTCACCGGAATGGTGGAGCGCGAGGTCGAGCTGGATTTCGCCGCGCTGCTGGCCAAGCCCCTGACCGAGCGGTACGTCACCATTGCCTGCGTTTCCAACGAGGTGGGAGGTGACCTCATCGGCAACGCGCGCTGGCTCGGCTGGCCGGTCCGCGAACTGCTGGCCCAGGCCGGACCCAAACCGGGGGCGGACATGGTGCTTTCCCGCAGCGCGGACGGCTGGACAGCCGGAACGCCGCTGGAAGTTCTCACCGACAACCGTGACGCCCTCCTGGCGGTGGGAATGAACGGGGAGCCGCTGCCGCTCGAGCACGGCTTCCCGGTCCGGCTGATCGTCCCCGGGCTGTACGGCTACGTCTCGGCAACCAAGTGGGTCACCGAACTGAAAGTGACCCGGTTCGCGGACGACGTCGCTTATTGGACGCCCCGGGGCTGGAGTGAACACGGCCCGATCAAGACCTCGTCACGGATCGACGTGCCCCGTTCCGGCCGCAGCGTGCAGGCCGGGACGGTGGACCTGGGCGGCGTCGCCTGGGCGCAGCACCGCGGCGTCGGCAAAGTGGAGGTCCGGATCGATCGCGGCGACTGGAAACAGGCGGACCTGGCCCGCGCCATCTCTACGGACACGTGGTGCCAGTGGARGMTCTCCSTGCCSCTGGGCCCGGGMCAGTACGAGGTGCAGGTCCGGGCGACCGATCTCACGGGCGTCCCGCAGGTGGAGGACCGGGCTCCGGCGGCGCCCAGCGGTGCCACCGGCTACCACACCGTTACAGTGGACGTGAAGTCCTAGTCCGCCGAGCCGAAGGTCACCACCGCATGCACCGCACCGCGAACAGGCCCGTCACCGTGGAAGCGCACCGGGACAAGGTCCGCTCCCTCCTGGTACCGCTCGCTGACCGCATCGAGACCGTGCCGCTGGGCGACGCCCTGGGCCGCGGACTGGCTGCCGACATTGAGGCCCCCCTGGACCTCCCGCCGTTCCCCAACTCGCAAATGGACGGCTTCGCCATCCGCAGCGCCGACGTGCCGGCCGGCGGTGCGGAACTGCACGTCGCCGCACCCGTACCGGCCGGTGCCGAGCCCGCGCCCCTGACCCCGGGGACGGCCGCGCCCATCATGACCGGGGCCATGATCCCGCCTGGCGCGGACGCCGTCGTTCCCATTGAACAGGCCCTTCCGGACGTCTTCCCTGCGCCGGGGGAGGCCGCCACTGTGCGCCTCCCCGCCACGCCGCCGGGCACCTTCGTCCGCGACGTCGGCAGTGACATCGCCGCCGGGGCGCTGGCACTGGCGGCCGGGACTTACCTTGGCCCGGGACAACTCGGGCTCCTGGCGGCCCTGGGCATCACCCGGGTGCCGGTGCACGCCGCGGCCCGGGTCCTGCTCGTCACCACCGGGGACGAAGTACTGGAACCCGGCACCCCGCTGCAGCCCGGAAAGATCTACGACGCCAACGGCACCCTGCTCGAATCAGCGCTCCGGCAGGCCGGCCTGTCCGTGACGCGGTCGGGCATCTCCACGGACGACCCCGCGGAACTGGCCGGGCTGCTGCGCCGGCACGCCCCCGACGTCGACCTCATCATCACCACCGGCGGCGTCAGCAAGGGCGCCTACGAGGTGGTCCGGCAGGCACTGGCAGGCCACGACGTCGAATTCGGCGCCGTCGCCATGCAGCCGGGCGGGCCGCAGGGCATCGGCAGCTTCGAAGGGGTGCCGGTCCTTGGTTTCCCAGGGAACCCCGTCAGCTGCCTGGTCTCCTTTGAAATGTTCCTCCGGCCCGTACTCGCCGAGCTCTTCGGCGCCCCGTCGCCCCGCACTGTGATCCGGGCCAGGCTCTCCGAGGCCCTGGAATCCCCGGAAACCAAACACCAGGTCCGGCGCGCAGTGCTCGGCCCCGACGGGACGGTGCGGCCGGAGGGCGGACCGGGATCACATCTGGTCCACGCGCTGGCGAACTCCAACGCCTTCATCCAGGTCCCCGTGGGCACCGCGGCGCTCGAGGCGGGCGACGAGGTGGAAGTATGGGTGCTGTGAACGAAACCAATACCCCCGGCAAGCCCGGGCTAACCCACCTGCGGCAGGACGGCACCGCCCAGATGGTTGATGTGTCCAACAAGGCCGAGACCACGCGGGAGGCCACCGCCACCGCAACCGTGAACAGCACCCCGGAGGTCCTGGAGCTGCTCGGCGCCGGGGAACTGCCGAAGGGGGACGCACTCGCCGTGGCCCGGGTCGCCGGCATCATGGCCGCCAAGAAGACGCCGGACCTCGTTCCGCTGTGCCACCCGCTGCCGCTGACCAAAGTCACCGTCGACTTCGAACTCGGCGCCGGCTCGGTGACGATTTTCGCCACCGTCAAGACCCGGGGCGTGACCGGGGTGGAAATGGAAGCGCTCACGGCCGTTACCGTGGCCGCCCTAAGTGTGTACGACATGATCAAGGCCGTGGACAAGCACGCGGTCCTGACGGACATCAAAGTGCTGGCCAAGAGCGGCGGCAAGAGCGGGGACTGGACACTGTGAGCCTGACCGGAACGAACCACCCAGAACCGCACCGCCACGGCGAAGCGACCGGCCGCAGGGCCGGGATTGTGATCGCCTCCACCCGGGCCGCCGCGGGGGTCTACGAGGACCTCACCGGCCCGGTGATCGCCGACTGGCTGGCCGAACACGGCTTCGAGTCATTTCCCGCCATGGTGGTACCCGACGGCGAGCCGGTGGGCGCGGCCCTCCGAGCCCTGCTGACCCAGCACCCGGCCGTCATCATCACCAGCGGCGGTACCGGCCTGAGCCCCACCGACGCCACGCCCGAACAGACCCTCCCGCTGCTGGACCGCGAGATCCCCGGCATCATGGAGGGGCTCCGCAGCGCCGGCACGGCAAAAACCCCGACGGCCATGCTCAGCCGCGGCCACGCCGGCACGGCCGGGACCACGTTCATCGTCAACCTCCCCGGCTCGCCGAAGGGCGTGATGGACGGCCTGGGTGTGCTGGACCCCATCATCGGACACCTCTGCGACCAGCTGGAGGGCACCCATGGGCACTGAACCATCCTTCGAAATCGTGCATGCCGTCCTCAGCGCCGAACCCATCTCCGTGGACCAGGCGATCCTTGCGGTGGAATCGGACACGGCAGGCGCCGTGGTGAGTTTCAGCGGCGTTGTCCGCAACCACGACGGCGGCAAGCCGGTGCACCGGCTCAGCTACAGCGCCCATCCCACGGCGCACCAGGTGATGGCCGACGTCGTCGCGCAGCTCGTCGCCGAACACTCCGCCGGATCGGACAGCCCCGCCCAGCCCGTGCGGATCTGGGCCGCGCACCGGACCGGGATGCTGGAAATCGGCGACCCCGCCCTGGTCTGTGCCGTCTCCGCCGCGCACCGGGGGCAGGCCTTCGCAGTGTGCGCCGAACTGGTGGACCGGATCAAGGACCAGGTCCCCATCTGGAAGGAACAGTTCTTCGCCGACGGCACCGTTGAGTGGGTCGGCGCGGGCGGATAAGCCCTCCGCAGCGGGTAACGCTCGGCCGCCGGTTCCAGCCGGGACCGCCCCCGGCGGTAGGGTTGAAGCCATGACCGAACAACTCGCCGTCGCCGTCCTGGGCGCCAACGGACGGATGGGCGCCGAGGCTGTTAAAGCCGTGCACGCCGCCGAAGACCTCACCCTCGTCGCCGCACTGGGCCGCAGCGACTCCCTCGACGCGCTGGTGGACTCCGGCGCCCGCGTTGTGGTGGACCTGACCGTTCCCGAAAGCACCGAGGCGAACGTCCGGTTCGCCGTCGAACACGGTATGCACGCCGTCGTCGGCACCACCGGCTGGGACGCAGACCGGCTGGCCCGGCTCGAGTCCCTCCTCGCCGGCCAGCCCGGCGTCGGCGTCCTCATCGCCCCGAACTTCGCCCTCGGTTCGGTGCTCGCCTCGGCCTTCGCCGCGAAAGCGTCCCGCTACTTCGAATCGGTCGAGATCATCGAGCTGCACCACCCGGACAAGGTGGACGCCCCCTCCGGCACCGCCGTCCGCACCGCCCAGCTGGTCGCCGCGGAGCGGGCCGCCGCCGGCACCCCGGCCAGCCCCGACGCCACCACCAGCGAGCGCCCCGGCGCCCGGGGCTGCGAGGTCGACGGCGTCCGAGTCCACAGCGTGCGGCTGCGCGGCCTCGTTGCACACCAGGAGGTCCTGCTCGGCGGCCCGGGGGAGCAGCTTACCTTCCGCCACGACTCCTTCGACCGCGCCTCCTTTATGCCTGGCGTGCTGCTCGGGGTCAGGAACGTTGCCGCCCACCCCGGCCTGACGGTAGGCCTGGACGGCTACCTGGACCTGGGCCTCTGATGGCCGGCGTCCTGGGTGCCTTCAAGGCCAACCGCACCAAAATCTGGGTGGGCGCTGTCACGCTCCTGCTCGTCTTCTACCTGGTGGTGTCCCTGCAGCGGTCCGTGCTGCTGCTGACCGACCAGAACCTGGTCGCGAAGGCCCTCGGCCTCGCGTACCTGCTGCTGCCGATCGTCGGGGCGTGGGCCCTGGTGCGGGAGCTGCTCTTCGGGGCCCGGACCGAGCGGATGGCCAAGGTCCTGGAAGCGGAAGGCGGCCTGCCCGAGGACACCCTCCCGCGCACGCCCGGCGGCAGGATCGTCCGGGAGGCTGCAGACCTGGAATTCGAGAAATACCGTGCGGAAGCAGAAGCGGCCCCGGGGGACTGGCGCTCCTGGTTCCGGCTCAGCTGCGCGTACGACGCCGCCGGCGACCGGAAGCGCGCCCGTGCTTCCATGCGCGACGCTGTCCGCCTGTTTCGGGCCGGCTAACGGCGCCTCCAGCGCAGCAGGCCGGCCTTCTAGCGCAGCCCCCTAGCGCAGCCTTCTAGCGCAGGCCGGCCCGCCGGCCGCGTCCCAGGAGGTTCGCGGCATGGCCGGCCCATTCCAACGGCCCCCGCCAGGACAGCCTGGCGAAGATCGTGCCGATGACCAGGGCCGCGAGCGCCTGCGCCCAAAACAGGCCCTCCACGCTCCAGCCGGCCGGAAGCGGGCGGCCATGCAGCGAGGCCATTAGGCACACATGCGCCGTGTAGAGGCTCAGCGTCAAGGCGCCGGCCCCGCGCAACGGGAGCAACAGATCCAGCTGCACCCAGTCCGCGAGGCGGCCCAACAACAGGCAGAGACCGACGACGGCGGCGCCCACCCCCGCGGTATGCAGCAGGTCAAGTGTGGTTCCCGAATGCGGGGCGCTGGAGGCCAGCCACCACGCCGAACCTGACTGGTCGATGCCCGCGAGGTTCACCTGCAACAGGCTCGCCAGCGGATAGGCGGGATCACCTACGTGCTCCTGGAGCGCCGCCCGGCCGCCCCAGTCCTCCATCAGCACAACACTGAACCACTTCGCCAGGACCGCGGTGATGGTCCCGCCGGCCACCAGCAACAGCTGAACGGCCGCGGTGGACAGTGCCATCCGGCCGATCGCCAGGCCAATGATCAGGTAGGCCAGCCACTGCAGTACCGGGTAGTAGCCGGTCAGGAACACATCGCCGAGCACCCGGCCCGGGGTAGCCAGATCCTCCCAGCCGGGGTTGTAGCCCAGGTGGAGGGGCGGCTCGGCGGCCAGCAGCCACGGCCGCAGGAGATAGGCCAGTACCGGGGCCGCCAGCAGCCAGGCCGCGGCCAGCAGCCAAAGCCGCTTCGGATTCAGCCCGAGGAACGGCAGGACGCAAAGGAACAGCACGGCGTAGTGGACCAGGATGACGGCGATGTTCACCTCGAGGCCACCGAGGCAAAGTCCGACGGCGCCTATCACCAGCGCGCGGAGTGCGATGCCCCGCCGGGCGCCCCACAGCGCGGYGCCTTCCAGGGGACGCTCCTTGCCCGTGGAGAGTGCGAGTCCRATGCCCGCAAGCACCGCGAAAAGCGCCGCGGCGCGTCCGGAGAGCACCAGGCCAACCCACGTGGGAGTGAGCTGGGCGTCGGACCCGAAGGTGGGGAGCACGTGGGTTGCCATCATGCCCAGCAGGGCCAGGCCGCGGGCTGCGTCAATGCCCCTCAGCCGGGGAGCGGCTGCCTTGGTCTTAGCGGTCCGTGAAGTGGTTGCCGTACCGCGCGAGCTCATCCCACGATCGTCTCATGACCGGCCCGCGCGGGTGCTCCGCCCCGGCCGGTGCCGGACCGGCCATACTGCAGAACCACTCCTTGTATTCGAATATATGTTCGAATACTATGTGCATCATGAACAACGCACCAGAGCCGGCTCCGATCAACGCCACCGGCGTCCTCAAGGCACTGAGCCCCAGAGTGGTGGAC
>NZ_JBFTNO010000183.1:0-10166 GCF_056397525.1 Arthrobacter sp. 05L45_2
ATGCTGCACAGCAGGTTTCGGATGAGCCGAGCCCGCGCCGTCTTTTGTCATCAGAGAAGGTCTACCAGGGCCGGATCTGGGATGTGGTCAGCGACAGTTTCCAGCTAAGCGACGACGGCGAACCCCTGGTCCGGGACTACATCGACCACCCGGGCGCCGTGGCCGTCCTCCCGATGAACGAGGACGGCGAGATCCTGCTGATCAAGCAGTACCGGCACCCCGTGGGCATGGCCCTCTGGGAAATTCCGGCCGGACTGCTCGACGTCGAAGGCGAGGACTTCGTGGTTGGCGCGGCCCGGGAACTTGCCGAGGAAGCCGACCTGGTGGCGGGGACGTGGAACGTCCTGGCAGACTTCTTCAACTCGCCCGGGTCCTCCAGCGAGGCCATCCGCATCTACCTCGCCCGTGACCTGAGCGAGGTACCGGGCCACGAACTCCACGTCCGCACCGATGAGGAAGCGGAGATCGAACTGCACTGGTTGCCGCTGGACGACGCAGTCGCCGCCGTGCTGGAGGGACGCCTGCACAACCCGTCCGCCGTCGTCGGCGTCCTCGCAGCAGCCGCGGCCCGCGCTGACGGCTACCAAGGACTTCGCCCGGCCGGCGCGCCGTGGCCCGCCCACCCCAGCCAGCGCTGATGACAGGTCTGCTGGCAGCCGAACCGCCCGCCGCGGTGCCCGAACCGCCCCGGCCGCCGAGCGCCGTCGACCGGGCCATCACTGATTACCTCCAGCACATGGGCGTCGAACGGGGCCTGGCTGCCAATACGCTCTCCGCCTACCGCCGCGACCTGGCCCGCTACGCCCGGCACCTGGCCGGCGCCGGCCGGCGTCGTCCGGAAGAGATCACCCGCCGCGACGTGACTGCCTTCGTGCAGGCGCTCTCGGACGGCTCCGACGGCGGATCCGCCCTGGGCGTGCGTTCGGCTGCGCGGACCGTCGTCGCTGTCCGTGGACTGCACAAATTCTGGGCGCTCGAAGGCCTCACGCCCACGGATCCCGCCAGCGACGTGCACCCGCCCATGCCCGGAAAGCGGCTGCCCAAGGCCATCACTGTCGAAGAGGTCACCCGGATCCTGGAAGCCGCCGGAACCGACACGCCCACCGGGCTCCGGGACCGTGCCCTGCTCGAATTCCTCTACTCCACTGGGGCGCGCATCAGCGAGGCCGTGGGTCTCGACGTCGACGACATATCGCTGCAGGGCGAGAACGATCCGGCGGCCGGCGGCCCGGCGATTGTCCGGTTGTTCGGTAAGGGCTCGAAGGAGCGGATGGTGCCGTTGGGGTCCTACGGCGCCCGTGCGCTGGACGCGTACCTGGTCCGGGGGAGGCCGCTGCTGGCCACCAAGGGAAAAGGAACGCCGGCGCTCTTCCTGAATGCCCGGGGTGGCCGGATCAGCCGCCAAAGCGCCTGGACCATCCTCAAAGCGGCCRCTGACAAGGCCAACATCACCAAGGACGTCTCGCCTCACACCCTTCGGCATTCGTTCGCCACCCACCTGCTCGAGGGCGGGGCCGATGTCCGCGTTGTCCAGGAGCTCCTGGGCCACGCTTCCGTGACCACAACGCAGGTCTACACCCTGGTGACCGCCGACACCCTGCGCGAAATCTACGCGGCCGCGCACCCGAGGGCGTTGGGCTAGGGCTGTAGCTTCGACGGCGGCCTGGTGCTGCCGGCGGATGGTGCCGCTACCCCCGTGGTGCCGGTAACCGGGCCGGCCGTCAGGCCCGCTGAGTCTTCCGTTATTGTCGGTGGTCGTTCATATGCTGGGGGTATGAAAAGCGGTGTGGCTTTCAGTGCGGAGGTCGAGGCGGCGGCGGCAGATGTCGCCCGGTCCGCCGCCGCGCTGGCTGACCTGACAGCGGCGGGGGAGACCCCTTCTGAATCCGGCTTGGCGCCGAAGGATGCGGATTCGTTGCGGGATCTGGCCGACGGATGTCTGGACGGGCTGGCCGGAGTTGCCCGGTTGGAGGCGCGGCTTGCGGCCCTGAAAGTCCGGTTCGCCGCGGAGTATGCGCGTACGGTTGCGGCGATGGCGCCCCCGGACGACTCACCGCGGGAGTGCACCATGCGGGAAATGGCGGTGGTCGCGGAGGTCGCGTGTGTGCTGTCCGTCAGCGAACGCAGCGCCGGGTCCTTGTTGGCGGAGGCCCATGTTCTGACGACGTCGTTGCCGTTGACGCTGGCAGCCCTGCACTCCGGATTGATCTCGTGGCAGCATGCCCGGATCATGACCGACGAGGCTGCGGTCTTGGGGCGGGCCGGGGCGTCGGCGCTGGAGGCACACTTCCTGGACATGGGCGCGCCCGATCACGCCCGCGGGTGTCCGGCCGGAGAGCTCGTGCCGGGCCGGTTTCGGGCCAAGGTCCGCACCTGGCGTGAACGCCACCACCCGGCGAGCATCGAAACACGCCACACCAAAAGTGCCGCTGACCGGCGGCTGGAGTACTGCCCGGACAGGGACGGGATGGCCTGGCTATCGGCCTACCTGCCGGCGGATACGGCCGCGGGGATCTGGGAACGCACCACTGCGGCCGCCCGCGCCCTCCAAAGGCCCGGTGAAACCCGGACCCTGAGCCAGCTGCGCGCCGACATCGCGGCCACCTGCCTGCCGGACACCCGCGCAGGATGTGATGTCGCTGGTGTGCCGTCRCCGCGGGCCCAGGTCCTGGTCACCGTCCCGGCACTCTCGCTCGTAGGTGTTACCGACGAGCCAGCGCTTCTGGACGGGTACGGTCCGATTCCGGCATCGATGGCACGGCGTCTGGTCTCCGATGGTGCGGAGTCGTTCTACCGGGTCCTGACCGATCCGCGTGATGGGGCACCGCTGGAGATTGGCCGGACCAGTTACCGGGTTCCGCGGGCGATGCGGCATTGGCTGCGGCTGCGCGACGGGAAGTGCCCGTTCCCCGGCTGCAACAACCAGTCGCTGGATAACGACGCCGACCACGTCCTCGCCTGGGCAGATGGCGGAACCACCGGGATCAGCAACCTGGGCCAGCCGTGTCCCAAGCACCACCGCCTTAAACACGGAACGGCCTGGAGGCCCACCGGCGCCACCCGGACCGGCCCGCCCGGCTGGATCTCACCCACCGGCCGGCACTACCGCAGCGAACACCAGGACTGGGAACCTCCGGTGTTACCGCCCGGGCTGTTGGCGGTGGACGGGCTGTTGGCGGGGGGAGCGGCCAGAGACCAGTGCATGCCAGAGGACGTGGCCGGGGAACCGCCGGAGGAAGCCGGGCCGGACTGGGACGCCTTCATGGACGTGCCAAGGCACGTCGGCGAGCCGGAGCATCCGGAACCGTTCATGACGATGGAGAGCTGGCTGGAAGCGTGGCTGTTCCAGCCAACCTGATCGAGTCCTGCCTGCGGGCGGTGGACGGAAAGGCAGAGCTGGGAAAAGTTCTTGGCGCTTCCTGTAAGAAAACGCCCGCCACGGGACACATAGTGGTCAGGAAGAAGTCATTCAATGCCCGGGGGAAGCACCATGCTGGCTGCCAAAGAGCAAGCGTTTATTGACCTGCACGCACAACACTCCGCGCAGGTCTACCGCTACATTGCGTGCCGCCTCAGTGACCGGTGCCGCGTCGAGGAGTTGGCTGCGGACGTTTTCCGGATCGCCTGGGAAAAGCAGCTGGCGGAGCCGCCCGGCATTGGCTGGCTGCTGGCGACGGCCCGGAACGTTATCGGCAACGAGTACAAGGGCCGGCGCCGGCGGCAGGAACTTATTGAGCGGCTCAAGGACGAGGCCCGCAATCACACGCCGGGTCCCAACACCGAACAGCGCGCCGCCGTCGCGGAAGTCCTGGTCCGGCTCAGGGAACGCGACCGTGAGGTGCTGATGCTCAGTTACTGGGACGAACTGACCACTGCTCAACTTGCCGCCGCCCTGGAATGTTCACCTTCCGCCGCCGGAGTCCGCCTCCACCGGGCCCGCCAGGCTTTCGCGAAAGCGGCCCCATCCCATCTCATGACCGAACGGAAGGACTAGCCATGGACCGCATCGAAGAGCTCATGAAAGATGCCAAACCACGGGTAGGAGTTCCAGGCGCCGCTCCGGGCAACGACTCGGTCCGTTCCCTCGTGTCCTCCTCGGACCCCGACGTCGTGCACCTGGCCCACCGCGTCCCGGCACGGCGCAACCGGCTGCGCGCCGTGGCGGGCACCCTTGTGGCCGCCGCGGCGGTCATCGCCGCCGTCGTCGTTGGCGGAAACCTGATGCAACCCCAAGCGCCCAGTCCGGCCCAGTCAGGTATCCCGACGACGGCGCCCGCCACTCCGTCGCCCAGCGCCCCGGCCTCCCGCCCTCCTGCGCCGCCAACCACCGCCCCGGCGACCAGCGCCCCCGCAGCCCTGACCACGGGCGGTGTTGCCTGCACGATGGCCAACGTCGATCAGCAGCGAAGCGACCAGCAGCGGGCCATCATCCCGGTTCCCGCCAATGAACGCCGCTACTACACAGTGCTCGGCTGCGCGGACGGCTGGCTGGCCTACTCCACCTCGGACGAGGGGGCAAAAGCCATGCACCTCGACGGCGGCAACGCCTGGTTCAACATCGGCAAATTGCAGAACGGCCGCTTCCTGGTCGATTACCAGCAAATCTGGTCCAGTGTCTTCAACTGGGAATTCCAGGCCACGAACAACCAGGGGCTCACCCCGCAGCAAGCCATGGACAAGCAGTTCGCGGCTATTGGAATCCCGGTCCAGCTGCGGTCCCGGCTGGTCGGCGACGGTCCGGCGGGCAAGTAGCCGGAGCCGACGGCGGCGGCGCTAGGCTGGTGCACATGAATTTCACACCCGTCACCCTGTGCTTCCTGCTTCGTGACGGACAGCGCGGCGCCGAGGTGCTCCTTGGCCTCAAACGGACAGGGTTCGGCACAGGCAAGATCGTGGGCGTCGGCGGCCACGTCGAACCGGGGGAGACCGACGCCGAGGCAGTGGTCCGGGAAGTCTGGGAAGAAATCGGCGTGGTGGTCCGCCAGCAGGACCTCGCCGGCGCCGGCCGGGTGCAGTTCGTCTTCCCTGCCCGGCCCGAATGGAACATGGCCTGCAGGCTCTTCACCACGCGCCGGTGGAGCGGCGAACCCGCCGACAGCCGGGAGATAGCGCCCGAATGGTTCGCCGTCGCGGAGCTTCCGCTGGCGCGGATGTGGCAGGACGCCGAACACTGGCTGCCCCCGGCGCTGGCCGGCGAGACGATCGACGTCGTGGTGGTCCTCAATGAGGACAACGAAACGGTGGCCTCCGTCCGCTACCCGACCCGCCACGGCCATCCGCCTGAGTAAACCGCCCGGGTAAACGCCTGACTAGCCCGCCTGGGATCTGGATGCCGGACACAGCAAACACGGGTCTCCCACGTACAAAGACAAGAATCCGGTGATGCGAAAACGTGATCCCGGCGCTGCCCGCAATGCCGTGACGTGGCCGGTAGCCTGAGGTTCGAACACTGCGCCGCGGCAACCCATCCATCACTCCGCCAGGCCACAAGCAGCACACCGACCACTTTGAGGGCAGGGCATGAACGCGAACAATCAGGACTATCCGGACGGGGAGCTCTTCGACGAGGATTCGTCGAACTCCGGGGGACGCCGGCGCTGGCCGTGGGCGGTCGCCATCGTTGTGCTAGCCCTTGCGGCCGTCGGTGGCGGCATTGCCGTGGCCGCAAACATGCGGTCAACCGATCCGGCCCCCGCTGCGGCATCGACCGCGTCTGTCGTGGCACCCACGGCCTCAACGGAGCCGACCACGCCGCCGTCGACCCTCACGGCGACGTCCGCAGCCGCAACGCCGTCGCCGTCATCAGCGACCGCGACGCACGCAACGGATACGGCCACAGCCGCGGTGGTCAACGGCCGGTACGTCAGCCCTTCCGCCGGGGTCTCCTTCCAGCTGCCCGACCGCTGGACGGCGGAGGAATCCACCGACCGGCCGGCCGGCTACCCGGGAACCTCCATCATCGTCTTCAACGAAGCCCGGATGCAGGTGGCTGAGCTGTACCACGGCGTCACCGGCGGCGTCGGCGGCGCCTGCGGCCCGGGTCCGTACAAAATGACTGAACTGGACTCCGCACCGGCCTTGGATGCGCCGTGGGCCAAGGCGCAAGGAGTCCGGTTCTCCTTCCGTGTCCTGGACATGCGGGCGGACGGGGGCGCCTTCGATTACCAGGTTGGGTTGGTGGACAAGGTGAGCGGCCAAATCAAGGACAGCTGCCTCATGTACTCCTTCGCGTCCGGTGCGCCGAAGGGCACGCTGGCCTTCGCCGACCGGACTCACCAAAGCCCCGGGCACGACGATCCCATCTTCAACACGATGGCCGAAGCCAAGGATTACCTGAAGTCCCCGGAGTACAAAAAACTCAAGGCAATGATCCTCAGCTTGCAGATGCAGGGATAACAGCAAAAAGCGCGGGCCGTCCACCTTCAATGGTGTCAGCGAGTTCGAATCCAGCTGCTCCATGATGTGCGCGGTCCACCCGGTGATCCGGCTGGCCACGAATAGGGGCGTGAACGTGGGGGTGTCGAAGCCCATCAGGTGGTAAGTCGGGCCGGCCGGGTAGTCAAGGTTGGGCTTGATGGCCTTCGCCTGGTCCATGGCGGTCTCGAGCCCGTTGTAGAGGCCCAACAGTTCCGGACGGCCGTAGTGCGCGATCATCTTGTCCAGGGCCGCCTTCATGGTGGGAACCCGGGAGTCGCCGTGCTTGTAGACGCGGTGGCCGAAGCCCATGACCTTCTTCTTCTGTGCCAGGGCGTCTTCCATCCACGCCTTCGCGCGCTCGGCAGCCTCTTCGAGCGACTCTTCCTGGCGGATGCCGATCTCGTCGAAGGTGTGCATCACGGCCTCGTTGGCGCCGCCGTGCAGCGGGCCCTTGAGCGCGCCGATCGCTCCGGTCACGGCCGAGTGCAGGTCCGAGAGCGTCGAGGTGATGACCCGGGCCGTGAAGGTCGAGGCGTTGAAGGAGTGCTCGGCGTAGAGGATCATCGAGACGTTGAAAGCCTCGACGACCTCCTGCACCGGTTCCTCACCAAAGGACATCCAGAGGAAGTTGGCCGAGTAGCCGAGGTCGTCGCGCGGGGCCACCGGTTCGATGGGGCTTCCCTCGGCATGCCGGCGGCGCTGGTCGTAGGCGACCACGGCCGGCATCGCCGCGAACAGGTCAACAGCTTTGGCCATGTTGGCCTCGCGCGAGGAATCCTCGGCGAGCGGGTGCCGGGCACCGAGCACCGAGGTAGCCGTGCGGCAAACGTCCATCGGGTGCGAGGTCAGCGGCAGGGCATCGATAACCTGCTTGACCACCGGGTCCAGGGCGCGGCCGGCACGTTCCCGGGCGGTGAACTGGGCCAGCTGCTCAGCTGTGGGCAGTTCGCCGTTCCACAGCAAGTAGGCCACTTCCTCGAAGCTGCACTTGGCGGCCAGCTCCTGGACGGGGTAGCCGCGGTAGAGCAGCGAGTTGGTGTCCGGGTTGACCTTGGACACCGCGGTGTAATCCACCACGACGCCGGCAAGGCCCTTTTTGATCTCATTTTCAGCCATGCTGAAACTCCTTTGTTCCTAACGCCTGTTGACCGGCCTGGGCCGGCGGTCCGGTGGTGAGTCAGACACCTGGGATCTGGAAGTTGAAGACCCCGGTATCAAAACGGTTGTAGGCCTCGTAGTCCACGAGGTCGTAGAGACGCGCACGGGTCAGCATGCTTGAAACCTGGGCCTCCTGGGTGCCGTCGGATTGGATCGATTCCAGAGTACGCTCAGCAGCGCCCATGGCACTACGGAGCAGCGTCACCGGGTAGATCACCATGTTGACGCCGACGCCGGCCAGCTCATCCACCGTAAAGAGGTCGCTCTTGCCGAACTCGGTCATGTTCGCGAGGATCGGCACGTCCACGGCGTCGCGGATGGCCTGGAATTCGCTGAGGTCCTTCATGGCCTCCGGGAAGATCGCGTCCGCACCGGCCTCGACCAGGGCCCGGGCCCGCTGCTGTGCCGCCTCGAGGCCGTCGGTGGCCCGGATGTCGGTCCGGGCCATGATCAGGAAGTTCGGATCCCGCCGCGCGTCCGCAGCGGCCCGGATCCGCTTGGTGGCGGTGTCCAGGTCCACGACGTTTTTGCCGTCGAGGTGCCCGCAGCGCTTCGGGTTGAACTGGTCCTCGATGTGCAGTCCGGCCAGGCCTGCGTTCTCAAGTTCCTGGACGGTGCGGGCCACGTTCATCGGCTCGCCGAAGCCGGTATCGGCGTCGACGATCGAGGGCAGGTCCGTCATACGGGCGATCTGCCCGGCCCGGGTGGCCACCTCAGTGAGCGTGGTCAGCCCGATGTCCGGCAGGCCAAGGTCGTTGGCCAGCACGGCACCGGAGATGTAGACCCCGGCGAACCCCTTCTCCTCGATCAGCCGCGCGGACAGCGGGTTGAAAGCGCCGGGGAACTGCTGGATGGTCCCGGACGCGAGCAGTTCCCGGAACCGGATCCGCTTCTGTTCCGGAGTGGTCTTCGAATACAGCATCAGAAGAGTCCCTTCGGTGCGGCTGCCAGGTCGATCACGCCGTCGGCTGCCTTGATGTTCAGCTGGTCGAGCTCGCCGGCGGCCAGCTCGGGGAGACGCGCCGCCGCGGCGAGGAAACGCTCGATCTCGTCCTCGGCCACCAGACCGGCGGCCAGGGTGCGGAACTTGTTGACGTACTGTTCCCGGGCGAACGGACGGGCACCGAGCGGGTGCGCGTCGGCGACCGCGATCTGGTCGGTGATGACCGTGCCGTCCTTGAGCGTGATTTCGACGGAACCACCAAAAGCCTTCTCGGCGATGTCCAGGGAGTGGTAGCGGCGCGTCCACTCCGGATCCTCGACGGTGGTCACCTTGTGCCACAGCTCCACGGTGTCCGCGCGGCCGGCACGTTCCGGGGCGTAGGAATCCACGTGGTGCCAGGCTCCGTCCTGGAGGGCCACCGTGAAGATGTAGGGAATGGAGTGGTCCAGGGTTTCCCGGCTGGCCGTCGGGCTGTACTTCTGCGGATCGTTGGCACCGGAGCCGATCACGTAGTGCGTGTGGTGGCTGGTTTTGATCAGCACGGACTCGACGTTGGCCGGGTCGGTGACCTCGGGGTGTTCGCCGTGCAGCTTGCGGGCGAGGTCGATCCACGCCTGCGCCTGGTATTCGGCGGAGTGCTCTTTGGTGTACGTGTCCAGGATGGCGCGCTTGGCTTCGCCGTCCTCGGGGAGCGGAACACTGTAGTTGGCGTCCGGGCCGTCGAGCATCCATGCGATGACGCCGTCCTCGCCCTCGTAGATCGGCACCGGGGAGGTCTGGCCGCGCATGGCGCGGTCGGCCGACTCGACGGCCATCTTGCCGGCGAAGGCCGGCGCGTGGGCCTTCCAGGTGGAGATCTCGCCCTTGCGGGACTGCCGGGTGGCTGTGGTGGTGTGTAGGGCCTGGCCGACGGACTGGAAGATGGTTTCGACGTCCAGTCCCAACAGGGTGCCGATGCCGGCCGCGGCGGACGGGCCGAGGTGGGCCACGTGGTCAATCTTGTGCTTGTGCAGGCAGATGGCCTTGACCAGGTTGACCTGGATTTCGTAGCCGGTGGCGATGCCCCGGATCAGGTCCTGCCCGCTGGCCCCCACGTGCTGGGCGACGGCGAGGATCGGCGGGATGTTGTCGCCCGGGTGCGAGTAGTCCGCGGCCAGGAAGGTGTCGTGGTAATCGAGTTCGCGGACRGCGACGCCGTTGGCCCAGGCMGCCCAYTCCGGCGAGACCCGCTCTTCGATGCCGAAGACCTTGGCGCCCTTGCCGCCCGTGCTGGGGCCGTGGGTGAGCGCCTGGGCGCGGGCCGCGACGATCGGAGCGCGGTTCAGGGAGGCGATGGCCACGGAGGCGTTGTCGATGACCCGGTTGATCACCATGTCGGTGACCTCGTCGGAGACCGCAACGGGATCCGCCGCGACCTTGGCGATCTTGTGGGCGAGCTGGTCTTCGCGGGCCAGGTTTTCCTCGCTCTTGTAAACGCGGACGTGGTGTTCCTTAACCATGGTTCTCCTTGTAGTGAGGTACGTGGGTGGCTTTGACGTGGGAAAGGCTGCGGTGCAGGTGCACGGTGGTGGCCGCTTCGGCGAGCCGCGGGTTGCCGGCCGCGATCGCCTCGGCAATCGCGGCATGCTCGGCGGCCGCGGCGGTGAGG
>NZ_JBFTNO010000184.1:0-6390 GCF_056397525.1 Arthrobacter sp. 05L45_2
ACCCCGAGCTCGCTGCCGAGCTGGAGCGACTGATCAAGGAGAAGCTCGGTGTCGGCGTCAAGGCGGAGCCCGAAGCGTCACCGAAGCTGAAGGCCGTTGACGGCTTCTAACAGCCGGGCCTCGGCCGCACGGCGCCGCAAGGGGTCAGGATTCCCGTCCGGGAACCCTGGCCCCGGCGTCGTTGCGGGCGAAGACTCCGGCCGGGCGGGACCGCCCGCGCCGGAGCAGGACCGCGACGCCGATCCCGCCGCCGTCGCCCGGGCCATTGTGCTCCGGCAACTGACCAGCTCGGCCAAGAGCCGGCTGCAGCTGGCCCGCAAGTTGGCGGAACGCAACATCCCCGAGGACGTAGCCGAAGCCGTCCTGGACCGCTTCGAAGAAGTCCGTCTCGTTGACGACACCGAGTTCGCCGAGATGTGGGTGCGGAGCCGGTCGCAGAGCCGGAAACTGGCCAAAGGTGCCCTGCGCCGGGAGTTGGCGGAGAAAGGCATCGACCAGGACACGGCAGCGGTCGCCCTCGAGCAGCTCAGCGATGAGGACGAGGAAGCGGCGGCCCGCGAGCTCGTGGACCGCAAACTGCGGAACGCCCGCGGCCTCGAGGACCGCGCCGAACGGGACAAGACAGTCCGGCGCCTAGCCTCCATGCTCGCGCGCAAGGGCTATCAGCCGTCGCAGGCGTTCCGGATCGTCGGCGAGGCAGTCGACGCGGTGCTCCAGGACCCGGACGGGTAGCCCTGAGCTTTTGCCGGCATGCCCTCCGGCCACGCGAGCGCGCCAACCCGGTACCCTTAACAGGTGAGTTTGACCATTCCCTCCCCAGCCCCCGGCGGAACCCCTTCCCCGAATGACGCCGCTCCGGCCCGCACGTACCAGGTCCGGACGTTCGGCTGCCAGATGAACGTGCACGATTCCGAGCGGATGTCAGGAATGCTCGAAGCCGCCGGCTACGTCCCGTCCGCCGGCGACCTGGCCGACGTCGTGGTCTTCAACACCTGCGCGGTCAGGGAGAACGCCGACAACAAGCTCTACGGCAACCTCGGCATCCTCCGCCCGGTCAAGGAAGCCAATCCGGGCATGCAGATCGCCGTAGGCGGCTGCCTGGCGCAAAAGGACCGCGAAACGATCCTGAAGAAGGCACCGTGGGTGGACGCCGTCTTCGGAACGCACAACGTCGGAGCCCTGCCGGCCCTGCTGGACCGGGCCCGCCACAACGACGAGGCCCAGCTGGAGATCCTGGAATCACTGGACGTCTTCCCCTCCACCCTGCCCACGAAACGGGACTCCGTCTACGCGGGCTGGGTCTCCATCTCGGTCGGCTGCAACAACACCTGCACGTTCTGCATCGTCCCGGCACTGCGGGGCAAGGAGAAGGACCGCCGGCCCGGCGACATCCTCGCGGAGATCCAGGCGCTCGTTGACGACGGCGCCATCGAGGTCACCCTGTTGGGGCAGAACGTGAACTCGTACGGCGTTGAATTCGGCGACCGGCAGGCGTTTTCCAAACTGCTGCGTGCCTGCGGTGAAATTCCGGGCCTTGAGCGCGTGCGGTTCACCAGTCCGCACCCGGCGGCGTTCACCGACGACGTCATCGACGCGATGGCCGAGACGCCGAACGTGATGCCGCAGCTGCACATGCCACTGCAGTCGGGTTCGGACAAGGTCCTCCGGGAGATGAAGCGGTCGTACCGCTCCACCAAGTTCCTCGGCATCCTGGACAAGGTGCGGGAGAAGATCCCGCACGCCGCCATCTCCACCGACCTGATTGTCGGATTCCCGGGCGAAACGGAAGAGGACTTCCAGGCCACGCTCGACGTCGTGGAAAAGTCCCGGTTCGCCACAGCCTTCACCTTCCAGTACTCAAAGCGCCCGGGTACCCCGGCCGCCGAACTGCCGGACCAGCTGCCCAAAGCGGTGGTGCAGGAACGCTTCGAACGGCTCACCGCGCTGCAGGACCGGATCGCGGCCGAGGAGAACGCCCGCCAGCTGGGCCGCCGCGTCGAGGTCATGGTGACCGCCCAGCAGGGCCGTAAGGCCGGAGAAACCCACCGATTGTCCGGCCGCGCCCGCGACCAGCGGCTGGTGCACTWCTCCGTCCCCGAAGGTGCCGAAACCCCCCGTCCGGGGGACCTCGTGACCGTGACCATCACCGAAGCCGCGGCGTTCCACCTGATCGCCGACCCCGCGGGCCCGGCCGAGTACAGCCTGCGGCGGTCCCGCGCCGGCGACGCCTGGGACCGGTCGCAGGCCGATTCGTGTGGCGCCCCGGTACCCGGCGCGGCCGGCGGCACCACGGGGGTGTCCCTGGGCATGCCCACCCTCCCGCTCCGCGCCCGCTAGCCCGTGGCCGCGCCCGCCCCGCAGGTCACGCCCGCACCCCTGACCGCCGCCCTGCCGGCCCAYGGGACCCTCCGCGCCACGCCGCCGGTTATCGCCGTCGTCGGCCCCACCGGCTCCGGGAAGTCCGATCTGGCCGTCGCGCTGGCCGTGGCCCTCGACGGCGAAGTGGTTAACGCCGACGCCATGCAGTTCTACCGCGGCATGGACATCGGCACCGCGAAGATCACGCCGGCTGAACGCAGGGGAGTGCCSCACCACCTCCTGGACAYCCTSGAYGTCACCGAGGAAGCCAGCGTCTCGGACTTCCAGCAGCAGGCCCGCGCGGTGATTGCGGAGATCCACAGCCGCGGGAAACGGGCCATCCTCGCCGGCGGCTCCGGTCTCTACGTCCGGGCGGTCCTGGACGTACTCGAGTTCCCCGGCACCGACCCCGCCATCCGCGGCCGGCTGGAAGCTGAGGAAGCCGCCGCCGGGCTCGCGCCGCTGCGGGCACGGCTGGAACGGCTCGATCCGGTCTCCGCCGGACGGCTGGGCGATGCGCGGCGCGTGATCCGCGCGCTGGAGGTCTTCGAACTGACCGGGCGCCCCTTCAGCTCCTTTATGCCCTCCCGCGAGTACTTCCAGCCGGCTGTGCAGCTCGGCCTGGATGTTGACCGCGAGCTGCTGCGCGCCAGGCTGGCCACCCGCGTGCACGCCATGGTGGATGCCGGGTTGCTGGCCGAGGTGCAGCGCCTCGACGCCGAAGGGCTGCGGCGGGGCCGGACCGCCTCCCGCGCCCTGGGCTATTCGCAGTTCCTCCGGGTGGTGGACGGCGAGTGGGACCTGGAGACGGCCGCCGAGGACACCATCGCCGCGACCCGGAAATTCGCCCGGCGCCAGCTCACCTGGTTCCGGGCCGACCCCCGGATCCACTGGCTTGACTGGCAAGACCCCGGGTTACTGGCCCGGGCCGTGGAGCTCTGCGGCTGACAAGTCCGCCCCGGACACCCTGGCGGGCGCCACGCGTTCGCAGCCTGGCCGGCGCCCCGGTTCCACCCCGGCACGCAACGAACTGTAACCTTGGACCATGGACGAAACCCTGGCCCCGGCCGCTGACCACCTTGCTGCCGGAGGCGCCGTTACCCCTGGCGGCCTGAAGTTCTCGAAGGGCCACGGAACCGGCAACGACTTCGTCCTCATCGCGGACCCCAACGGGGCCCTGGCCGTCACCCCGGAACAGGTCGCGGCGCTCTGCGACCGGCACCGCGGCATCGGCGGCGACGGACTCATTCGCGCCGTCCCGTCCCGGCTGCTTCCCGAGGGCCAGGAACTGCTTGCCGCCCACCCCGGCGCAGAATGGTTTATGGACTACCGCAACGGCGACGGTTCGCTGTCCGAAATGTGCGGCAACGGCGTCCGGGTCTTCGTGCACTTCCTGATCGCCGAAGGCCTGGTGGACCTGCCGGCGGGCGAATCACTGACCATCGGAACCCGCGGCGGGGTCAAGACCGTGGTCCGCACTGCCTCCGGGTACGCCGTGGATATGGGCCCCTGGGAGTTCATCTTCCCCGGCGAAGCCACCGCCCGCGCCATGGATTCGCTGGTCAGCGCCGGCGGCCTGGAAGTGGCCCGGCCGGCACTCTCCGTCAGCATGGGAAACCCGCACACCGTCGTCGCCTTGGCCGAACTCGCGGAGCTGGAGGCCACGGAACTGTTCCGGGCGCCGCGGGTGGACCCGGTTCCGCCGCACGGGACGAACGTTGAGTTTGTGGTGCCGGCCGAGCCGTTGGTCCACGACGGCGTGGGTACCATCACCATGCGCGTGCACGAACGCGGGGTGGGGGAGACCCAGTCCTGCGGCACCGGAGCCTGCGCCGCTGCCGTCGCGATCCGGCACTGGGCCGGCCAGGGTGCACCGGATACCTGGAACGTGGAGGTGCCCGGCGGCGTCGTCGGCGTGAAGTTCTTCGTCGCCGCGGACGGCCACGAGCACGTGGAACTCAGCGGGCCCGCCGTGATCGTCGCTAGTGGGACGCTTTCCTGACCCGCAGGATCCTGAAGGACTTTGATGTGCTTTCCCGGGTCACGGTGAAGCTGGCATCCAGCTCGGCCGAAAGCCAGCGCTGAAGCGAATCGGAGCCCAGGTTCTTCTGCACCACCAGCCAGGCCGAGCCTCCCGCGGCCAGCCGCGGGAGCCAGAGCAGCAGCAGGGCATGGAGTTCATCCTTGCCGATCCGGATGGGCGGGTTGGACCAGATCGTGTCGAAGCGCAGCTCCGGGTCGACGTCCCCGGGGGTGCTGGCGGTGACGTTGGTGAGTCCCAGCAGCCCCGCATTCTCGTTCGTCAGCGTCACACAGCGTTCGTTGACGTCCACGGCATAGACCCGTGCGTGCGGCGCCCGCAACGCCATGGTCAGCGCGATCGGACCCCAGCCGCAGCCGATGTCCAGCAGGTTCCCCTGCGGTGCGGGAGCGGGAACATCCGCCAGGAGGACGGCTGTACCCTTGTCGATTCCGTCCGGGCTGAAGATCCCCGCGGACGTCTGCAACTGCCGCTGCCCGCCGGCGAGTTCCACGGTCAGKGGCTTGCGGGTGAACGGCCCGGCCGGCTGGGCGCTGAAATAGTGTGCAGACTCCATAACTGGCCAGATTAGTTGGCGCTCCGGCGGTATGGGAAACCGGCCGGGATCCGCCGCCGTCCGCCCCGACACGGCGGCCCATGGCGCGGGGGGCCGGTCTGCTAGGCTAAAAACATGATCCTTAACTTCAAGTAGCCGGCCGGATTTTCCGCAGCGACGTCTTCTGTACCGGCGCCTTCCGCACCGACAGCTGCGCTGGCGCCATCGGAAGTCCCGCCCCGGCAGCGACGCAGGTACTTACCTTCCGCTCTGCGCGCCTCCGTGATCACTGCATCAATCCCACGGCGCCGGATTTGCTTGGAGTCACTCCTCTCGGAACCTGTCCGTCCGCGTGCACAGCATGCGGGATCTCACGGCAGGGATACCAGCCGGTCCCGGCAGCATCGCATCCCGGCGGGCGCACCCGGATAGTACCAACGCACACCAGCCAGCTCACCAGCTGCCCGCACATCCGCGCCGTTCCTAAACCGCTGCAGCCCGCACTCACCGCTCCGGACCGGAGCCCCACCCCGCCGTCGGCGCCGCCGCCGTCCGGCACCCGAGGAGGCATGAATGACCACCAGTCGTCAGCCCAGCGCGAATACCGCGCCACGAAACACCGAACGGCACTATTCTGAGAGTGCAGACCCTTCGAAGGAGACCATGACCAGCCAGCCCAACCCCGGTTCCGATTCAGCCGCCCAGGACATGAGTCCTGCGGAAATCCAAGCTGTTATCGACCGGATCCTCTCCAAAGACGCCCCGGCATCCAAGACCGGCCCGAGTGCCGGCGACGGTGATGCCGCCCAGTCCCGGCCGGTCTTCGGCAAGGCGCAGGCATTGTCGCAACTGGATGAGGAACACAGCAGCTACGACGGCGACCAGCAGGACCTCGAGGAACGCCGCGCCCTCCGGCGGACGGCCGGACTCTCGACAGAACTCGAAGACGTCACCGAAGTCGAATACCGGCAGTTGCGCCTGGAGCGGGTGGTGCTGGCGGGGCTGTGGACCGAGGGTACCCTGGCCGACGCCGAGAACTCCCTGCGCGAGCTCGCGGCCCTGGCCGAAACCGCCGGATCCGAGGTCCTCGACGGACTGGTCCAGCGGCGCGCCAAGCCGGACCCGGGCACGTTCCTCGGCTCCGGCAAAGCCCAGGAGCTCAAGGACATTGTGATGTCGACAGGCGCTGACACCGTGGTGGTCGACGCCGAGCTGGCGCCCTCCCAGCGCCGTGGCCTGGAAGACATCGTCAAGGTCAAGGTCATCGACCGCACGGCCCTGATCCTGGATATTTTCGCCCAGCACGCCAAGAGCCGTGAGGGCAAGGCACAGGTGGAACTGGCACAGCTCGAATACCTGCTCCCGCGCCTGCGCGGCTGGGGTGAGTCGATGTCCCGCCAGGCCGGTGGCCAGGTGGGTGGCGCCGGTGCCGGTATGGGCTCACGCGGCCCCGGTG